>NZ_LZJE01000080.1:0-4747 GCF_001666865.1 Mycobacterium sp. E136 | reverse complement strand
AGCTGTGGATGGCGCAGGTCAAGGAACACGCCGCCAAGCTGGAGATCAACGGCACGCCGCTGCTGGAGGATCCGCTGTTTGCCGCCCGGGTGGCCGAGATCGAAACCGGGCTGCTCGCACTGGAACTCACGCAGATGCGCGTCAGCGGATCCGAAGCCGACGGCAAGCCGAACCCCGCGTCGTCGATCCTCAAGTTGCGCGGCAGCCAGTTGCAGCAGGCCGCCACCGAACTGTTCGTCGAGGTGGCGGGGCCGGAGGCGCTGCCGTTCGACGCCGGCGACCTCGACGTGCCCAGCTGGGCGCAGGACGCCGCACCGCGTTACCTGAACTATCGGAAGACGTCGATCTACGGCGGTACCAACGAGGTTCAGCGCACCATCATCGCTTCGACCATCCTGGGATTGTGAGCCGGCCGTGGACTTCGACCTGACCGAAGAACAGCAACTACTGCGCGACGTCACCCGCGACGTGTTGTCGCGCCGCGAGGGTGTGCGCACCGAAGGTGAGCCCGGCTGGAGCCGTGAGGTGTGGGGCCAACTGGCCGAGGTCGGCATCCTGGGGCTCGGGTTCGATCCCGACGAGGCCGGCCAGATCGAGGTGATGGTGGTGCTGACCGAGGTCGGCCGGCGGCTCGCGCCCGAACCGGTCGCCCAGGCCGCGATCATCCCCGGCGGCTTGATCGCCGAGCTCGGCAGCGACCAGCAGAAGCAGGTGCTCGACGCCGTGGCCACCGGCGAGACGCTGCTGGCGTTCGCCCACGCCGAACCGGGAACGCGGGCGCCGTCGGCCGCACCGGCGACCCGCGCCGAGAAGAGCGGTGACGGTTGGACGATCACCGGGCGCAAGAACCCGGTGCTGGCCGGTGACACCGCCGACACCGTCATCGTCACCGCGGCGCTGCCCGACGGCGGCGTGGGGTTGTTCGTCGTCGACGGTGCGGCCGTGACCCGGCAGCCCTACCGAACCTTCGACGGCCGCCGGGGTGCGCAGCTCGACTTCGACTCCACCGCCGCCGAACCGCTCGGCGATGGCGGCGACGCGACCGAACACGTCGCCCGCACCGTGATCCGGTTCCAGTCGGCGCTGTGCGCGGAGGCGGTCGGGGCGATGGAGGAGGCGTTGCGCCTGACCACCGAGTACCTCACCAGCCGAAAGCAATTCGGTGTTCCGCTGAGCAACTTTCAGACGTTGACGCAGCGGGCAGCCGACATGTATGTCTCGCTCGAACTCGCGCGCAGCATGAATTTCTACGCGGCGATGTCGATCGCCGACAACCGGTTCGACCCGGTGATCGCCGCGCGGGCCAAGTTCCAGATCGGGCGGTCGGGCCGGCACATCGCGCAGGAGGCGATCCAGCTGCACGGCGGGATCGGGATGACGGCGGAGTATCCCGTCGGGCACTACGCGGCGCGGCTGACGGCGATCGACAACACGTTCGGCACCACCGACGATCAGCTCCGCACGCTGGTCGAGCACGTCGGCGACTACGGCACGGTCTCGCTGTAGGGACTCCTGCGATTTCGGTGCGCTACCGGTCGCGAATCGATCGGTAACGCACCGAAATCAACTGAAGGGTGCGGCATGTTCATCGTCATCCTCGGCGCGGTGCTCGCGCTGATGCACGTCTACCTGTGGAAGCGGCTGGTCAAGGACACCACCCGGCGGGGTCCCGCGCGGCGGGTGCTCAGCGCCGTCCTCCTCGGGTTGGCCGCGCTGCTGATCGCTGCGCTGCTACTGCCGCGGGTGTTCGGTCCGGCCGATGCAGGCTGGTACGCCTGGCCGGGTTACCTGTGGTTCGGTGTGGCCGCCTATCTGCTGCTGACGTTGCTGGTGCTCGAACCGGTGCGATTGCTGCTGCGGCGGTGGGTCCGCCGGGCGCCGTCGGCTCCCGAGCCCGAGGATCCGAACGCGCTCAGCCGCCGCCTGTTCCTGGCCCGCGCGAGCGCCGTCGCCGCGGGGGCCGCGTCGGTCGGACTGGTCGGAGTCGGCACGGCCACCGCACTGGGGCCGCCGGACCTGCTGCGGGTGCCGGTGCGGCTGCGTGCCCTCGATCCGGCGTTCCGCGGTTTCCGGATCGCGGTGGTGTCGGACATCCACCTCGGGTCGCTGCTGGGACGGGCGCACACCGAGCGGATTGTCGGAATGATCAACGAGGCGGAACCCGACCTCGTCGCGATCGTCGGTGATCTGGTCGACGGCACCGTCGCCGAACTCGGTTCGGCCGCAGCGCCGTTGCGAGACCTCGCGGCGCCCGACGGCGCGTTCTTCGTCACGGGCAACCACGAGTACTTCGTCGACGACACCGCCGAGTGGTTACGCGAGATGGCGCGCTGGGGCGTCCACCCGCTGCGCAACGAGAACACGGCGATCCGTCGCGGCTCCGGGGTGCTCAACCTCGCGGGTGTCAACGATCTCGTCGGGGAAAGGCATTCGGAGGGTCCGGATTTCGATCGCGCATTGTCCGGCCTCTCATCCGGGGGGCCGACGATCCTGCTCGCCCACCAGCCGGTGCAGGTCGAGGAGTCCGCCGCGCGAGGGGTAGACCTGCAACTGTCCGGCCACACCCACGGCGGGCAGATGTGGCCGTTCCACTACCTCGTTCGCGCCGCCCAGCCGTCGCTCGCGGGCCTCTCGCGGGTCGACGACACCCAGCTGTATGTGACCCGCGGCGCCGGGTCTGGGGCCCGCCGGTGCGCGTCGGCGCCCCGCCCGACATCACAGTGCTCACCCTCGATGACACGAAAGACTAACCGACGCCGAGCCTTTCGCGAACCGTGTCCGCCAGGAAGCGCGCGGTGCCCACCGGCCGAAACGCGCGGGCGGCGGTGGTGAGCGCTTCCTGCGCCTCGGCGCTCAACTCGATCTCGGCGGCGGCCACGTTGAACTCGAGTTGCTCGACGCTCGACGCGCCCGGTATCGCGACCACGTTGGGCAAGTGGATCAGCCACGCGAGCGCCACCTGCGCGGGCTTGGCCCCGACATCGGCGGCCACGTCGCGCAGCGTCTGCAACAGCGGTTCGGCGCGGCGCAAGTTCTCGGTGCCGAAGAGCGGATTCGTCGCACGGATGCCGCCGGGGCGGTTGTCGGGTCCGTACTTCCCGCCGAGCAATCCCTGCGCCAGCGGGCTGTAGGCGATCACGACGCGGTTCTCCCGCTCGGCGAACGGCACCAGGCGTTCGAGCGCCTGCGGATGGGCCAGCGAGAAGTGCACCTGGTTGCTGATCACGGGTCGTCCGAGCGCCGTGTCGGCCCGCTGCCAGCGCGACAGCGAGTAGTTCGAGACGCCGGCGGCGCCGATCACGCCCTCATCGAGCAGGTCACGCATTCCCGGCATGATCACCGAATCGGGCACCACGGGGTTCGGCTGATGAACCTGATACAGGGGGATCTTCTGCAGCCCCAACCGCTGCGCGCTGGCGTGCGCGCGCTGCTTGACCACCGCGGGGAACGGGGCGACCGGGAAGACCTTGCTGGCCACCGCCACCTCCGAGCGCCGATCGCCCAGGGCCTCGCTGAGGATCCGCTCGCTCTTGCCGAACCCGTAGATCTCGGCGGTGTCGAACAACGTGACACCGAGCGCCAGAGATCGCTGCACGATTTCACGGGCGGGCCCGGAGGCGTAGCTCTCGCCGTAGCCCCACTCCCGAGAACCGAACTGCCAGGTCCCGAGCCCAATACGGCTGACCCGGCCCATTCCCTCGACGTCTAGGTATTTCACGAACGCCACAGTACTGACGGCACAGATCGGTATCGGCGGGTTTTGGCGCGCAGACGCGGGGGTATTTGAGGCGGGCTGCAGAAAGTCGGCATGACACAAGTCTCGAAAGGCGTAACGCATGCTCGAGTTCATCTGCCCCACGTGCGGGCACTTCAGCCTCGAAGAGGCCATCTGCGTGACCTGCAGCGGAGCCGGCGATCCTGACCTGGCGTTGGCTGGCTGATCATGGCTCTTCACCCGTCACTGCACCCGTTCGACCTGGTCATGGCGTCGACGCGGTTCTACTCGTCGCTCCCAGTCGTCGGCAAGCATCTGGAACCGTTCGCCGGTCTCACCGCGATGGCGATGTACGGCCACCACTACGCGCCCGCAGCGCTGCGGGGCATGGTCACCCGCCGCCTCGGCGCCGACCCGGCCGAGGCCGCGCCCGCCGATATGCCCGATCAGGACGTCGCGTCCTACCGCGGCAGCCGCGTGCCTCCCTATCTCCGCTTCCGCGCCCAGCGTCAGCGCTGCCTGTACCGCAGCTCGGTGCGCTACGGCGACCACCCCTCGCAGCTGCTCGACGTGTGGCGGCGCCCGGACCTGCCGCCCGACGCGCCCGTGCTGCTGTTCGTCCCCGGCGGCGCCTGGGTGCAGGGGTCACGCGTGATGCAGGGCCACACGATGCTGCACCACTTGGTCAAGCAGGGCTGGGTGTGCCTGACGATGGACTACCGGGTCTCCCCGGTGAACCGCTGGCCCCGCCACATCGCCGACGTGAACGCGGCGATCGCCTGGGCGCGCGCCAACGTCGACAAGTACGGCGGCGACCGGAACTTCGTCGCGATCGCGGGCTGCTCCGCGGGCGGCCACCTGGCCTCCCTCGCGGGCCTCACACCCGGCGACCCTGCGTTCCGCGGCGAACTCACCGAGGACGCCGACACCACCGTCGACGCCGTCGTCGGGATCTACGGGCGCTACGACTGGCAGGACCGGTCGACCCCCACCCGCAAGAACTTCCAGAACTTCCTGGAGCGAGTCGTGGTC
>NZ_LZJE01000079.1:0-4592 GCF_001666865.1 Mycobacterium sp. E136 | reverse complement strand
CTGCGGCTCAGTTGCCTCGCCAGTTCGGCGATGACTTTCTCGTCGGAGACGAACCGGTTCAGCACCTCGATGGCGGTACGGTCGCGTTCGCCGTGAATGTCGCGCAGAACCTCCTCGGCTTCCGAACCGTGTTGTGCGGGATGACCTTTCGTCACGGCTAACTCGAAAGACACGGGGAAGTAGAGCTCCTGGGCGTTTCCCGACGTGATGCGCAGCCGGCGCCGCTCGCGTTTGAGCACCTCGAACCACGCCGCGGTGTCGCGCAGCTGTGCACTGCGCCCCACGATCGCGTCGAACATCGCGTCGGCCACATCGGGTGCGACGAACGGCGCCGAGAACTGGGTGTTGGACCGGAGCCGCAGCACGAGCGGGTCGATGATCCGCTTCACGGTTCGTCGCAGTGGCCCACCGTCGTCGCTGCTGAGCACCTCCACACCGGGACCGACGGCGCGCCACGCCCGGTCGATGACCGCCCGGCGCGGATGGGCGACGGCGACGGTCGCCTCGGTGCTCATCAGGACAGGATAGAAGTAGGTCCCGCTTGTGGACAGCGAGAAAGTTGGGTTCGGTAGCGGCTCGGCCGTCCGACCCTGAAGACATGTTCACTGCGCTGTTCGCGTTCGTCTGCATCGTCTACATCGGCACCACGGCCGCTTCGTTACTGCCCAGCTGGAGGCTATCGGTACCGGAGCCCGGCGAGGCCGACGAGCGGCTGGCCACGGCGGACGATATCCGCGCTGCGCGGGCGGAATTCGATCGGACGCTGGTGCGCAAGGGCCTGCTCACAGACGACCGGCTCGAGCTGATCCGCAGCGGGGTCCGGTCGCCGGCGGTCGTCACCGGCATGCGGCCCACGGGACAGACCCTCGAGGACTGCCGGGAAGTCGAACTCGATGTGATGGTGAAAAAACCTGGCGGCGGGCAGTTTCCAGCTCACGAGACCGCGCTGGTGCCCGCGTCCGCACTCGTCAAGGTCTCCCCTGGCAGCGTCATCGACACCTACCACCGTCCCGGCGACGAGTCCGCCGTGGCGATCTGCGTCGCGCCGGCGTGATCAGCGGGCGCCGTCGACGGCGAAACTGACCAGGGCCGCCCAATACAGCGGGCTGGCGCTGCGATCGCCGTCGCGCCAGTCCCGCATCCGCTGTCGCTGCCAGGCGTTCACCGCCCAACCGGCATCGTGGGATTCGTGTGCGCTGTCGACGGCGACGATCGCCTCGCTCATCGGATCCGCGTCGGATGCCGCGAACTGGCGGTAACCGGCCGTCGTGGGCAACGACCACAGGGTGGCGGTGACCAGTTGGGCGCCGCCCAGGATCATCGCGGCCACCAGCCCGCTGGCCTCATCGAACTGGTAGTCGCCTCCGGAGGCGCACGCCAGCAGCGCCACCCGCGGAGGGAACGGCAACCGCGCCGTCATGAGTTCACCGGCCGTCAGCGGCCGCTCCTCGGCCAGATGCAGGGCCGCGCGGTCCGCGTGGCCGGCGTCGCCGTCGGCGGCGGTCGCGTGCCCGACGTACACCATCCGGCTGGGCCGCCTGCCGAGATGGCCGGCGAGCCAGCCGCGGTCGGCGTCCGTGCGCCGGAACAACTCGACGACGCCTTCGGCGTCCGGCAACAGCGTGCGACGGGTCCGTAGCTCGGCGAAATGACGGGCCAGGACCGTGTCGGGAGACGGCCGGCCCAGCACCGATCCCAGCGCCGAGTCGGGTCGCTGGCCGGGAACCCGCGGATCGAGCACGACCAGGATCGGGTCGTCACGCCTGTTGTGCCAATCCGCCGACGTCCGAGGCGAATTGACGATGTTCGGCGGTGCGGCCATCAGCACCTCGACCAGTTCCATCAGCCGGGTGCCCTTGTCGTTGGGTGCCGCGAGCAGGCCCCACGGCATCCTGGCCAGTCTCGCGCTCGGCGACACGAAGAGCGTCGCGGGCGGTTCCGCGTGGTCGGTCAGCAACTGCCAGGCCGGCGCCGGGAGCAGGTGTGTGCCCAATGCTCGGGCGAGCTCGAATTCGGTTGTGGGCGAGGAGAACGCCCCTGTGGTGATCGCGCGGTTCAGCGCGTCGCGCCTGGTCTCGGAGCCGACGGGGTCGGGCAAAGCCTCGCCCAGTCGCTGCACGGCCCCGGTGAGGTCTTGCTGCTCGACGACCCAGGTGACCGTCTTGGCGGGATCGCCGACGACCCGCAGGCTGGCGTAGGTCGCCACACCGACGTCGGCGAACCGCAGGACCAAGGTCTCGGTCAGGGCCACGTGGACCACGCGGGCTCGTCCGCGGTGACGTCGCGGCCGTAGCGCTCGGCCGCCAGCGCGCGGTAGCGACCGATGATCGGCGCGGTGGTCGGATCCATCACCAGCGGCGGCAACGGTCCGAGCCGCGTCAGCGATGCGCCGCCGGTGATGACCGGCCCGGAGGCGACCAGCGCGTACTCCTCGGCCGACTCGACGGGCACCGCCGCGGTGGCGGTGTCGGCCCAGGCCAGGGCGTCCGCCGACCCCGGCTCGGCCGTGAACGTGCCGCGCGCGGTGTGGTATTCGATGAGCTCGCTGACGAGCTCGGTGTTGCCCCACTCCCAGGCGACTGCGAAGGCGCCCGCGAGGATCGGCGCGGACACGTGGGTGGCCCACCGCATGCGGGCGTCGGCGTCGGGAATCGCGTGCCGCACCGAGTCGACGGCCAGCGCTGCGGGCAGTTTGAGGTCGGCGGCCTTCTCGAGCTTTTCCGCGGCGTTGGCCGGATCGGCCAGCGCGTCAGCCCGCCAGATGTTGCCGAGTTGGTCGTCGAGCCGCGCGTACTGCAGCCAGGTGTGTCGCGGCCACGCGTCGAGCAGCTCGCGGGCCTGTGCGACACGCTCTTGCGCCGCGGTGAAGTCTTGACGGAAGATGTCGACCCAGCTGCGCTGCAACAGGATTCGGTGGATGTGCAGCGGCTTCTCGATCTCACGCCAGTGCCGTTCGGCGTGACCGAGTCGCTCGTCGGCGTCGTCGAGTGCGTTCACGGAGATGCTGATCAAGCCGAAATAGAGCCAGCACCGCGAGACATCGTGTGCGCGAAGATGTTCGGCGATCGCCGGATACGCCTCGTGCACCAACGCCTGGGCCTGCGGCCGGTCCCCCGCCGACCACGCCGCCGTCGCACGTTCGAGTTGTGTACGCGCCACCGCAAGCCGCCACCCCCGCGCCTCGGCCCGCGCCCCCGCCCGCCGCAGCCAGGGTTCGGCCTCCGAGAGGCGACCCGTCTCGACGCAGAACCTGCCGTAGCCGGTGGCCCCGAGGACGAGGAGGTGGTCGTCGAACTCGTCCGGAGACGAACCGCGGCGCTGGATGACGTCGATGACCCGTTCCCACAACGGAATCGACTTGACGTGCAGGTCATCATCGCAGAGCGCGACCGCGCACAGGATCTCCGCGTAGGTGATCAGGAAGTGGTGTTCGGCGGCGAGTTCGGCCACGGGCTCGTCGTCGGTCAGCGCGATGAGCGTGGCCTCGGCCGTCTCGTGGTCGCCGTGCGCGGCGGCCAACCCGCTCTGCAGGAACCGGGCCCGTCGCGAGTATCGGCGCATCATCAGCTCGATCTCGGCCGGCGACATCGTCACCTGGGCGGCGGCTTCGGAATCGGTACCGGCGAGGATCCCCGAGTAGACGGCGAGGCATTCGCGCATGCGGTGCAGGCACTCCTCGGTGCCGTTGTAGGCGGTGCGAACGAGGTAGATCTCGCCGAGCAACGCGTACACCTCGAGCATCCAGTCGTCGCGGTCGGCCTGCTCGATCTGCGGGACCAACGACAGCAGCAGGTCCTTGGCCGCCTCCTCGTTGGCGGCGAACGCCAGGGAACGCGCGCGCTCGAGGTCCGCGGGGATCGCCACGGCTGAATCATAGAAAGCGGCGGGCATGCCTGGCATGCCCGCCGCTTCGGGAGGTGGATCGTTCAACTGCAGTTGACCGTGACGGTGAACGGCTTCGTGATCGACCCTGCCATCGGGTTCGAGATGTCGGCGCCGGTGGCTTCGCCGGTGATGGTGTACGTGTCGCCATCGACTTTCACCTCGGCCGACCCGACCTTGGCGCCCATGGTGTTGGTGACCGCGAGGGCATTGCCGTCGACGACCATGCCCAGCGACTCGACCGTCGGCGTCGCTTCGTCGGTCATCACGATGCCCAACCCCTGCTGCCCGCCGATCGCGCCGCTGGCGACGTTGATCTTGCCGCCCTGCTTGACGCACGTGACCGTGTCGAGGTCCAGGCCCGCGAGGTCGTTGCCGTCGACCTTCACCTGCGTGTTGCCGCCGTTGCTCACACCCGCGGCGCTGGCCGCAGGGGCGCTGCCTTTGTCGTCCGAACAGCCCACCAGCACGGTGGCGCCGGCGACCAGTCCGATCAGACCCACTACAACCCGATTCATCGCTCTTCCCTTCGTTTGAACGTCGCCCCGATGGCGCCCGTCATGGAGGAAGTCAAAGCCGCGCCGGTGGCTACCGATCCCAAACTTTGTCGGCGCCCGACGGTACGGTTCGCAGTCGATGCGCAGGTTCACGGTCGACGAGCGGCGGGCACGGCTGGCCCATCGCCACTTCCTGTCTGCGCCCGCCAACTC
>NZ_LZJE01000078.1:0-599 GCF_001666865.1 Mycobacterium sp. E136 | reverse complement strand
GATCGCGATCGACCCGACGCCGCCCGTCCCCCAGACCACGGTTCTCAGCGGTGTTTTCACGATTCCTCCGTTGCTGCGATTGACCCCGTCACCAGTGCGGCGCGCTCGAGATACTCGCGACCGATTCGTCGCCCTGCCGTCTCCCACACATCTGCACAGCGACCGAGTACAGCTCGGTCGTCGGCGCTCCCTCGGCGGGCGCCCGGATGTCGAACCGGAGCGTGAACATCAGCACCGCGACAAGGCCGGGGTATTCACGACGACCGACTCTAACCTAATCTTTGTTCTGGTTACCATTAATAGTGGATGCTATTCTCAGCGCTGGCTTTGTCGCCACACCGGGCTCCCGGAGGAGGATCGATGACCGGAGGTAAGCACCGCGTCGTGGTCTGGTCGACCGGCGGCGTCGGGTCGATCGCGATCGATGCGATCCGGAGCAGGCCCGACCTCGAACTGGTCGGGGCGTGGGTGCACTCCGAGGAGAAAGTCGGCAAGGACGCGGGGGTGCTGGCGGGCGGTGATCCGATCGGGCTGGCGGCCACCAATGACGCCGATGCGTTGATCACGCTGCGACCGGACTGCGTGGTGTACGCCGCGAG
>NZ_LZJE01000077.1:0-24961 GCF_001666865.1 Mycobacterium sp. E136 | reverse complement strand
GGGCGCCGTGCTTCTCCAGCGCGCGCTCAACGGTCTCGACGGCGCGATCCACCCCAGCGCAGTACCCCCGCGGTTCGGCCAGCAGCACGCGTTTACCGGTCACGCCACCGGCGACCGAGCTCGAGGCGCCCGGAATCCCCATGTTGATAGTCGGCGGCATGACAACCAGGGTACGCACAGTGCCGTTCCAAGGCCCTTCGTCCCAGCCGAGAAGTCGCCCGTAGGCTGTGGCCATGGCAACCGCACCGTATGGGGTCCGTCTGCTGGTTGGCGCGGCGGTAACCGCCATCGAGGAAACCCGCAAGCTGCCCCAGACCATCCTGATGTACCCGATGACGGTCGTCAGTTCGCTCGCGCACCTGGTGATGAAGGTGCAGCAGGACGTCGCCGACCTGGTGAACAAGGGTGACGAGACGCTCGAGTCGATCTTCCCGCCCAAGGACGAGCAGCCCGAGTGGGCCACCTTCGACGAGGACCTCGACGACTCCGGGACCGACAGCGCAGCAGCCGGCGACGGCGAGCGGATGACCGAGGGCCGGTTCGCGCTGTTCAGCAACGCTGACCCGCAGGCGGCCGCCGAGCGCAACGGCGAGGACGAGTCCCTCGCGATCGGCGAGGCTCCCGAGATCGTCAACGAGCTCGACTACGAGTCGCTGACGCTGGCCCAGCTGCGGGCGCGGCTGAACACGCTGCGCGTGGCCGACCTCGAGGCGCTGCTGGCCTACGAGGAGGCCACCAAGGGCCGCGCGCCGTTCCAGACGCTGCTCGCCAACAGGATCACCCGCGCGTCGGCGAAGTGACGACCCCAGCGGGGCTGGGAATATGACCGACGCCGAGCAGGGCCAGTCACCGGAGAATCCGTTTCCGGTCCGCTCCGTCTCGATGAAGATCAAGGACTGGATCGAGCGGCTGGGAACGGTCTGGGTCGAGGGGCAGGTCGCCCAGCTGTCGACGCGCCCCAACTCCGGCACCGCCTACATCACGCTGCGCGATCCGTCGGTCGATATGTCGTTGTCGATCACCTGCCCGCGCGAGCTGGTGCTCAACGCGCCTGTGAAGCTCACCGAAGGCACCCGCGTCGTCATGCTGGGACGGCCGAACTTCTTCGTCGGCAGAGGGTCGTTCTCGTTGCGGGTCAACCAGATTCGCGCGGTCGGTGTCGGCGAGCTGCTGGCGCGCATCGAACGCCTGCGTCAGCTGCTGCACGCCGAGGGGCTTTTCGACCCGCGCCTCAAGAGGCCGATTCCGTTCCTGCCGCACACCATCGGGCTCATCACCAGCCGTGGCAGTCACGCCGAACACGACGTGATCTCGGTGGCCACCAATCGCTGGCCCGCGGTGCGATTCGCGGTGCGCAACACCGCCGTGCAGGGCCCCAACACGGTGCCCCAGGTCGTCGAGGCGTTGCGCGGGCTCGACGCCGATCCCGACGTCGACGTGATCGTCATCGCCCGCGGCGGCGGCAGCGTCGAGGACCTGCTGCCCTTCTACGACGAGACGCTGTGCCGCGAGATCGCCAAATGCACCACACCGGTGGTCAGCGCGATCGGCCACGAACCCGACAATCCGCTGTGCGACCTGGTCGCCGACATGCGCGCCGCCACGCCGACCGACGCGGCCAAGCGCATCGTCCCCGACGCCGCCGCCGAGCAGGCGTACATCACCGACCTCTGCCGACGAGGTGGGCAAGCGCTGCGCAACTGGGTGAACCGCGAACAGCGGGCCCTGGATCAGTTGCGCAGCAGACCCGTGCTGGCGCAGCCAATGGCCGCGGTCACCGCCCGCGCCGACGAGGTCGACCGCCTGCGCGTCACCGCCCGCCGGGACGTCACCCGGCTGGTGGCCACCGAAACCGATCGCATCGAACATCTGTCGGCGCGGCTGAGCACACTGGGTCCGGCGGCGACGCTGGCGCGGGGCTACGCGGTCGTGCAGACGATGCCGGACGCCCAGGTGCTGCGCACCACCGCCGACGCCACGAAAGGTGTGCGGTTGCGCGTGCGGGTGGCAGACGGGGCGCTCACTGCGATCAGTGAAGGGCCGGAAGGGGCAGAAAAATGAAGCCCATTAGTGAACTGGGATACGAGGAAGCGCGCGAGGAACTCGTCGCGGTGGTGCAACAGCTCGAACAGGGCGGCCTCGATCTCGACGCGTCGCTGAAACTCTGGGAACGCGGCGAAGAACTGGCTAAACGTTGTGAGGAGCATTTAGCTGGGGCCCGCAAGCGCATCGCGGATGCACTCGCTGCCAAAGACACCGAGGAAAGTTGAAGCCGCAACCAATAGTTGCTCGAGGGCTCGAAACTGTAACACGTTTCAGTTACCCTGCTCGTCATGGGTGACTCAACGCTGACCACCGAACTGGGCCGGGTGCTCGTCACGGGCGGATCCGGATTCGTCGGCGCCAACCTGGTGACCGAACTGCTGAACCGCGGCCACGAGGTCCGCTCCTTCGACCGGGCCTCCTCGCCGCTGCCGGCGCAAGCCGGACTCGAGGTCGTCGAAGGCGACATCTGCGACCCCGAACAAGTGGCGGCCGCGGTCGCCGGAATCGACACCGTCTTCCACACCGCCGCGATCATCGACCTGATGGGCGGTGCGTCGGTCACCGACGAGTACCGCAAGCGAAGTTTCGCGATCAACGTCACCGGGACCGAGAATCTGGTGCGCGCCGCCCGCGCCGCCGGTGTGAAACGGTTCGTCTACACGGCGTCCAACAGCGTCGTGATGGGCGGCAAGCGCATCTCCGGCGGCGACGAAACCCTGCCGTACACCGAGCGGTTCAACGACCTGTACACCGAGACCAAGGTGGCCGCGGAGAAGTTCGTGCTGGCAGCCAACGGGGTCGACGGTCTGCTCACCTGCTCCATCCGCCCGAGCGGCATCTGGGGCCGCGGTGACCAGACGATGTTCCGCAAGGTGTTCGAGAGCGTGCTGGCCGGGCACGTCAAGGTTCTGGTCGGAAGCAAGAACGTCAAACTCGACAACTCCTACGTGCACAACCTGATTCACGGCTTCATCCTCGCGGCCCAGCATCTCGTCCCGGGCGGCAGCGCGCCGGGGCAGGCGTACTTCATCAACGACGGCGAACCGATCAACATGTTCGAGTTCTCCAGGCCCGTCGTCGAGGCGTGCGGTAGGCGCTACCCGAAGATCCGGGTCCCCGGTCGCCTGGTGTGGCTGGCAATGACCGTCTGGCAGTGGCTGCACTTCCGGGTCGGGATCCCCAAACCGATGATCGAACCCCTTGGCGTGGAACGGCTTTACCTCGACAACTACTTCTCGATCGCCAAGGCCGAACGCGACCTGGGCTACCGGCCGTTGTTCACCACCGAACAGGCGATGGCCGAATGCCTGCCGTACTACGTCGATCTGTTCGACCAGATGAAGAACGCGTCGAAGGAACCGGCGGTCAGCGTCGCGGCGGCCGCACCACCCGAGGGCTGAGCCGAACCGTCAGCGGACCAGGTGGACCGGTTGATGCGTGTTCTGCTCGATCTGCGACGACGCGCGCTGTAGCAGTTCGGCGCCGAGCGCGATCAGTCCCCTCGCCGCTGCGATCTCCTCGCCGACCAGGGGCTGCGCGGAGTCGCGCGGGTTGCGGTAGGCGTCGCCCTGGGCGGTCACCGTCTCGCCGTCGTCGCGGGTGGCCCGCACGGTCGCATGGGTGTGGGTGTCGTCCTCGTTGAACTCGATGTCGATGCGCCAGGCGTTGTCTTGGACTTTGTCGTACATAGCAATCACCTTCCGGATACCAGCGTGCTCCTCGGATCGGTGATTCGCACGCGTTTGGCGGCGCCGACCGGGCATGGTGGGGGTGATGGTCGAATTACGGTTCACAACCAATGCGGGTGCGCGCCTGCACTACCTGGACTCCGGCGGGCCGGACAGAGGAGCCCCACTCGTCTTCGTTCCCGGCTTCACCGACGTCGCCGACGACTACCTGGCGGTGCTGCCGTTGTTCGGCCGACGGACGGTGGTGGTCGACCTTCGCGGGCACGGCCGTAGTAGCGCGCCTGAAAGCGGTTATGACTCAGAGATTCTCGGCGGTGATGTCGCCGCGGTGGTCGATGCGGTGACCGACGGCCCGGTCCACCTGATGACGTTCTCCCGCGGTACTCCCTACGCGCTGACGTGGGCTCTGGCGAATCGTGAGCGCGTCCGCTCGATCTCGATCGGCGACTACGTGCCCGAGGAGATCACGCTGCCGCCGGAGGTCTCGACTTTCCTGCTGGACGGTCGGTGGCGCGGCACCCCGGTGCACGAGCGCATCAACCGCGCCGCCGGGGAGGCGATCTTTCGAGCCGCCCGCAAGCAGTCGTTCTGGGAGCCGCTGGCGCAGTGGCAACCACCGCTGCTGGTGGTGCGCAGCCCGAACAGCCCGCTGATCTCCGAGGCCGCGTGGGGCCGCTATCGGGAACTGTTCCCTTCGGCGTCGCTGCACGTGTTCGACGACTCGCCGCACGACATCTTCCGGCCCGACCGCGAGCGCTACCCCGCGTTGGTGCGTGCACACATCGACGCCGTCGACGACTAGGGAAGCGCCGCAAGCGCGGTGACTTCGCCTGTGCCGCTGTCGATCAACGCCGCATGATCGAATCGGGCGCGCAGCGGTAGCACGTCCATCACCGTGCCGGCGACGGTCGGCAGCTGATCCAGTGTCGCGCGCGGAGCCAGCGAGCAGTGCGGCACCCAGACTCCGGGCCGGTAGTGCTTGTGCAGGTCGGCGCCGGTTGCCGCGACGGCCTCGGCCACGCGCTGTTGGCGCGCCACCAGGTCCGTGCTGACGCCCGCGACCAGCCACACCCGGCCCCGGCGAAACAGGCCGATCCCGTCGAAGGTCAGCTCTACCGGACCACCGTCGTCCAGGCCGGCCAGGGCATCGGCGACGGCCTCGTCACCCCACTGGCGAAGCACCGCGTACGAGAGGTGCGGAAGGTGCCGACCGTGGGTGTGGGAGCGCAGGCTCGGCACGCCGACGTCCTCGAGCCGGTCCCAGAGCCCCCGCACGGCCCGTTCGGAAAGACGGTCGAAAAGCAGGCAGACGGCGAGGGCCACGCCACAGATATTGCCATCCGAGGCGGACCCGCCGCGTCACCCGCGATGGGTCGCTGCACCGATTTCTGCCGCAGGGTCGTGAAATCGCCGCTCGGACAACCCTGCTGCAGAAGTCGATGCACTCACCTGAGAGCCCGCAGGTCAACCCGTTTCGGCGGCCTTCTTGATCGCCGCCAACGTCGCGGGGATGCCGGTGCGCGCCGCCTCACGACGTTCGGCGATCTGGGCGTCGGCCTGATCGCCGTAGCGCTCGCGAAAGCCCGCGATGCCCTTGGGACGCAGCTCCCAGTGCTCGGTCAGCGTGGTGCCGCCGTCGGCCGGTTCGAAGGTGTAACCCCAGTAGACCCAGCCGTTGTTGACCTCCCAGGCGAACTCGCGCCCGGGATCGGCGGCGACCACCTGCGAGCGCGTCTCCCAGGTGCGCGAGGGTGTTTCGTTACGGCCGGTGAACCACGCGCCGACCCGTGGTCCGTCGCCCTCGTCCCACCAGCACGCCCGGCAGATCGGGCTCCACTCGCCCATCCGGGTCACGTCAGAAACCATCGCGTACAACTCGTCGGGGTCCGCGGCCACGTGAATCGACTCGCTCATCTTCAGATCGCTCACCGGTCGAGTGTGTCAAAGCGCTAAGTTGAAGCGCGTTCTACTCCGTCGAAAGGGCAACTGTATGAGCAACGGGCCGTCCGCCAGGGAAACGGCGGTGATCGGCGCGGCATCGGGAATCGGTTGGGCGACGGCCCGCGCGCTGGCCGCGCAGGGAGACCGCGTCACCCTCGCCGACCGCAACGTCGATGGGGCCCGCGAGCGCGCCGCCGAACTCGGAGACCCGCACACCGCCGCCCACGTCGAGGTCACCGACGAGGCCTCTGTGCAGGCGCTGTTCGAGCAGACCGGCCCGCTCGACGTCGTGGTCAACTGCGCGGGGTTCAGCACCGTTGGGATGATCACCGACCTCGCGGTCGAGGACTTCCGCGGGGTCGTCGACGTCTGCCTCAACGGGGCATTCATCCTCGCCAAGCACGCGGGCCGCACTCTGCGCGAAGGCGGTGCGCTGGTGTCGATCAGCTCGCTCAACGGCCGCCAGCCCGCCGCCGGAATGAGCGCCTACTGCGCCGCCAAGGCGGGGCTGTCGATGCTCACCCAGGTCGCCGCGCTGGAGTGGGGACCGCGCAATATCCGCGTCAACGCGGTCGCGCCGGGATTCGTGCACACCCCGCTGACCGCGCCGGCCGCAGCGGTTCCCGGCGTCGTCGAGGAGTACGTCGAGAACACCGCGCTCGGCCGCGCGGGCACGCCCGAGGACATCGCCGAGGCCGTGCTTTACCTGTGCTCACCGAAAGCGTCGTGGCTCACCGGCGAGGTGCTGGACCTCAACGGCGGCGCCCACATGAAGCGCTACCCCGACGTGATGGGACACGTCATGAAACTGGCGGAGTCGCAGTGATGAGCGCTCGCGCGAAGAACGGACAGCAGTGAGTTTCACCGGAAAGCAGGCCCTCGTCACGGGCGGCGGCTCGGGCATCGGCGCCGCCTTGTGCCGGGCACTCGTCGCCGCGGGCGCCGATGTCGTGTGCACCGACGTCGACGGCGACGCGGCCCAGCGGACGGCGGCCGGTCTCGGCACCAAGGCCCGGGCGGCTCGCCTCGACGTGACCGACGCCGCGGCGGTGCAGGCGGCCGTCGACGACGTCGTGAACCGCTCCGGGCGGCTCAACCTGATGTTCAACAACGCCGGAATCGTCTGGGGCGGCGACACCGAACTGCTGACGCTGGACCAGTGGAACGCGATCATCGACGTCAACATCCGCGGAGTGGTGCACGGTGTGGCGGCCGCGTACCCGTTGATGGTGCGCCAGGGCCACGGCCACATCGTCAACACCGCGTCGATGGCCGGGCTGACCGCAGCCGGGCAGGTCACCAGCTACGTGATGACCAAACACGCGGTCGTCGGGCTCAGCATGGCGTTGCGCTCGGAGGCCGCCGCGCGCGGTGTCGGGGTGCTCGCCGTGTGCCCCGCCGCGGTCGAGACGCCGATCCTGGACAAGGGCTCGGTCGGCGGCTTCGTCGGCCGCGACTACTTCCTGCAGGCCCAGGGCGGCAAACCTTACGACGCCGACCGCCTCGCGAGCGAGGTGCTGCGCGCGATCGAGAAGAACAAGCCGATTCTGGTCAAACCCCGCATCGCGCACGCGCAGTGGATGTTCGCGCGGCTCGCGCCCGCGCTGATGAACCGGGTCTCGATGCGGTTCATCGCCGACCAACGCGCCAAACAAGCGCAAGCGAGGTCCCGCACGCTGTAGACATAGCGGCAATGAGTACCGAGTTCTCGCTGTCTCAACGCCGCGCGCTGGCCATCGCGACCGTCATCGCGATCGCGTTCGGCGCCTACTTCCTGCGCGGGTACTTCATCCTCATCGTGGTGGCCGCGGTGGCGGCCTACTTGTTCTCACCGCTGTACGCGCGGCTCAACAAGCGTATGGGCAGCGGGCTGTCGGTGACGCTGACCCTGCTGGCGGCGTTCGCGGCTGTGATCGTGCCGCTGAGCCTGTTCGTGGCGCTCGCCGTCGTCCAGATCACGACCATGGTCGAGCGGGTGGCCGAGTGGGTCGCCCGGACCGACCTGTCCGCGCTCGGCGACCGCGCGCTGCAGTTCGTCAACGATCTGCTCCGCCGCGTGCCCTACATCGACACGACGGTCACGCCCGAATCGCTGCGCAGTTCGATGGCGCGGGTCGCCCAGGAGGCCGGCCAATGGCTGCTCGGCCTGCTGCAGGGCGCGGCGGGCGGCCTGTTCGGCGGGATCACCGCGGCGATCCTGTTCGTGTACGTATTCGTGTCGCTGCTGACGAACCGCGACCGGGTGGTGGCGATGATCCGCCAACTCAACCCGCTCGGCGAGGACATCACCGACGTCTACATGGCGAAGATGGGCGCGATGGTGAAGGGCACCGTCATGGGGCAGTTCGTCATCGCGGTGTGCCAGGGCGTTGCGGGTGCCGCGTCGATCTACCTCGCGGGGTTCCATCAGGGCTTCTTCCTGTTCGCCGTGCTGTTGTCGGCGCTGTCGGTCATCCCGCTCGGCAGCGGCATCGTGACGATCCCGTTCGGTATCGGAATGATCCTGTTCGGCAACGTCTTCGGCGGCGTCTTCGTGGTCCTGTTCCACCTGATCGTGGTGACCAACATCGACAACTTCCTGCGTCCGATCCTGGTGCCGCGCGAGGCGCGGTTGGACGCCGCGCTCATGCTGCTCGCCGTGTTCGCCGGCATCAGCATGTTCGGCGCGTGGGGCATCGTGATCGGCCCGGTGTTGATGATCGTCATCGTCACCACGATCAGCGTCTATCTCGAGGAGTACAAGGGCGTGCCGATGCGGCGGCCCGACAGCGACGACGAAAAACCCAAGCGCCGAAACCCGTTGTGGTGGTTGGGCCGTCGCATCAGAGAAGCTCGGGGTAAATCGAAGGCCGAGCCGAAACCTAAACCAGTCGCTCCCTGAGGAACGCGACGACGCGCTTGAGCGCCGCGTCGGTCGGATGCCCTTCCCGCTGGCGCAGTTCCAGCGTCAGCACCGAATGCGCCGTCGGGCCGAATCCGTGCTCGTTGCCCTTGCCCGAATCGATCTCGATCACCTCGAACGCGTCGCCGAGCCGCTCCTTGAGCGTCTTGAAGCGCTCCGAGGGCACCAGCCGGTCACCGCTGAAGCGCAACCCCAGCGCGCACAAGCCCTCATCTGCGGCGCGGCGCTCGATGACCCGCAGCTCCGCCTCGGACAGACCGGGGTCGCGGCGCTGCTTCGGCGTCAGTGGCAACGGCAGCGACGGTTGGCTCATCACCGGGGCGAGCACGCTGTCGTCGACAGCCGCGGCCAACGCGAAGCCACCGGTGAAGCACTGCCCGATGACGCCGACCCCTTTGCCGGGGGTCTGCTCGTTGAGATCGCGGGCCAGCGCCCGCAGGAAGCGCGCGACGGGGCGGTCGGCGTTGGTGGCGAACGCGGCGAACTCCTTGGCCACGCACCCGCGCACCATCACCGGCACCATGCCCGGCCGCATCGGCGGCGCGCCCGGGGTGCCGAACAGCGAGGGCATCGCGACGGTGAACCCCGCGTCGACGAGGTGGTTGCCGAGGGCCAGCACCCCGGGATGGGCACCGGGCATCTCGGGGATGAGCACGACGCCGGGCCCTTCACCCTTGCGGTAGACGTCGTGCGTGTAGCCGGCCGCGCTGAAGGGCGCAACGGCCCATCCGGTGAGGTCGGCTTCCGGAGCGGCATCGGCGGCGGTCATGGTCTCCCCGTGGTCTAGGGCAGGGGCGTCGCGGACTGCGTCGCCGCCGCCAGCGTACGAAAGTCGCCGGCGTTCGCGGCGCCGGTCAGCGCGATCTGTGCCGGTCCCGTCGGACCTATCAGCCGCGTGGTCCACACCGGTTCGGCGGGCTTGCCGTCGCTGTCGCTGCCCTCATAGACCACCCACTTGACCCCGTCGACGTCCTGCACCCCGGTGGGCACGACGTCGGAGTCCAGCGATCCGACCAGCTTCTCCTCGTCGGCGTCGCTCTGGGTCAGGCTCACGTAGAGCCCGCTCGGCGCGAGATAGCCGACGGTGGAGCTGACGGCGCGCACCGGCTGCCCCGTCGCGGGATCGGTGCGTCCGGCTTCGATGCCGCCGCGACTACCCGAGTTCGACTGCCAACCGTCCGGCAGCGCCGGGATCCGGATCGGGATCTTCAGTGCGGCGGCGTCGGCGCGCAGAGCCGCGGGGGCGTCATAGGACGGGACCGGTCCCTGGCCGGGACCGCCGGCCTGAAACGAGCACATCCCGAGCAACCCCGCCAGCACGATGCAGGCCACCACCAGCGGCGCCATCGACCAGAACATGTCCCGGCCGTCATGCAGCAGCCGCGACTTGGCGGCCCGGGCCGGTCGGCCGGCCTCATTCGGCCGGCGTGGCGCAGGAGCCGGTTGCGTGGTCACGCTGCCAGTATCCCAGCTCCCGAACGCGGACCGGCTAATGGGACAATCTGGGCCATGAGTCCGACCCGTGGTGAAGCCCCAGATCGAAATCTCGCGCTCGAGCTCGTCCGAGTGACCGAGGCAGGCGCCATGGCCGCGGGCCGCTGGGTCGGCCGCGGCGACAAGGAGGGCGGCGACGGTGCGGCCGTCGACGCGATGCGTGAGCTGGTCAATTCGGTGTCCATGCGCGGCGTCGTGGTGATCGGCGAGGGCGAGAAGGACAACGCGCCGATGCTCTACAACGGCGAGGAGGTCGGCAACGGCGACGGACCGGAGTGTGATTTCGCCGTCGACCCGATCGACGGCACCACGCTGATGAGCAAAGGCCTGTCCAATGCCATCTCGGTGCTCGCGGTCTCCGAGCGCGGGACCATGTTCGACCCTTCCGCGGTGTTCTACATGAGCAAGATCGCCGTCGGACCGGAGGCGGTCGACGCGATCGACATCACCGCCCCGATCGGGGAGAACATCCGCCGGGTGGCCAAGGCCAAGAACGTGTCGGTCTCCGATCTGACGGTCTGCATCCTGGACCGGCCCCGCCACCAGCAGTTGATCGCCGACGTGCGGGAGGCGGGTGCGCGGTGCCGGCTGATCACCGACGGCGACGTCGCGGGCGCGATCTCGGCGTGCCGGCCGAACACCAGCACCGACATGCTGGCCGGGATCGGCGGGACGCCCGAGGGCATCATCGCCGCGGCCGCGATCCGCTGCATGGGCGGCGCCATCCAGGGTCAGTTGGCACCCAAGGACGACGAGGAGCGCCAGAAGGCGCTCGACCGCGGCTACGACCTCGACCGCGTGCTGACGACCGAGGATCTGGTCTCCGGCGACAACGTCTTCTTCTGCGCGACCGGCGTCACCGACGGTGACCTGCTCAAGGGCGTGCACTTCTACAGCGGCGGCTGCACCACGCAGTCGATCGTCATGCGGTCCAAGTCGGGCACCGTGCGAATGATCGAGGCCTACCATCGCCTGTCCAAGCTCAGCGAGTACTCCGCGATCGACTTCACCGGCGACAGCAACGCCGTCTATCCGCTGCCGTAAATCACTGACAAGTAAGGACATCATGAGCGTCGAGTCAGACAGCGCAACCGAGACCGAGTACCGCATCGAGCACGACACCATGGGCGAGGTCCGGGTGCCGGTCAACGCGCTGTGGCGCGCGCAGACCCAGCGCGCGGTCGAGAACTTCCCGATCTCCGGGCGCGGGCTCGAGCGCACCCAGATCCGGGCCCTCGGCCTGTTGAAGGGCGCGTGCGCACAGGTCAACAAGGACCTCGGTCTGCTGGCACCGGAGAAGGCCGATGCGATCATCGCGGCGGCCGGTGAGATCGCCGACGGCCTGCACGACGACCAGTTCCCGATCGACGTGTTCCAGACCGGCTCGGGCACCAGCTCGAACATGAACACCAACGAGGTCATCGCCGGTATCGCGGCGCGCAACGGCGTGACCGTGCACCCCAACGACGACGTCAACATGTCGCAGTCGTCGAACGACACCTTCCCCACCGCGACGCACATCGCCGCGACGGAAGCCGCTGTGCGCCACCTGATCCCCGCACTCGAGGTGCTGCACGAATCGCTGACGTCCAAGGCGCGGCAGTGGCGCACCGTGGTGAAGTCGGGGCGCACCCACCTGATGGACGCCGTTCCGGTGACGCTGGGCCAGGAGTTCAGCGGCTATGCCCGCCAGGTCGAGGCCGGGATCGAACGGGTGAAGGCCACACTCCCCCGGCTCGGCGAACTGGCCATCGGCGGCACCGCGGTCGGTACCGGTCTCAACGCGCCCGACGACTTCGACGAGCGTGTCGTCGCCGTGCTGCGCGAGCAGACGGGGCTGCCCGAATTGCAGGTTGCCGCCAATCATTTCGAGGCCCAAGCCGCCCGCGACGGGCTGGTCGAGGCGTCGGGTGCGCTGCGCACGATCGCGGTATCGCTGACCAAGATCGCCAACGACATCCGGTGGATGGGCTCGGGCCCGCTGACCGGTCTCGGCGAGCTGCAGCTGCCGGATCTGCAGCCGGGCAGCTCGATCATGCCGGGCAAGGTGAACCCGGTGATCCCCGAGGCGGTCACGCAGGTGGCCGCACAGGTGATCGGCAACGACGCCGCGATCGCGTGGGGCGGTGGCAACGGTGCGTTCGAGCTGAACGTCTACATCCCGATGATGGCCCGCAACATCCTCGAGTCGTTCAAGATCCTGACGAACTCCTCGAAGTTGTTCGCCGAGCGGTGCATCGACGGCCTGGTGGCCAACGAGGACCGGCTTCGCGAGCTGGCCGAGTCGTCACCCTCGATCGTCACACCGCTCAACTCCGCGATCGGCTACGAGGAGGCCGCCGCGGTGGCCAAGCAGGCGCTCAAGGAGAAGAAGACCATCCGTCAGACCGTCATCGATCGAGGCCTGATCGGCGACAAGCTGTCCGAGGAGGAACTGGACAAGCGCCTCGATGTGTTGGCGATGGCCAAGGTGAAAGACGACGAGCGCTAAGGATTTTCGCTCTCCCTCCCTGGCTGAACGCCCGGTGGAGGAGAAAGCGGTAGCGGACTTCCTCGACTCCGCATCGCAATCGCCCTCGGCCCTGCTGATCGAGGGCGAGGCCGGCATCGGCAAGACCACGCTGTGGCAGGCGGCGCTCGAACGCGCCGGCCGGCGCGGTTTCCGCGTGCTGTCGGCCCGCAACGCCGGCGCCCAGTCGGTGCTCGCCTACGCCACGTTGACCGCGCTGCTCGCCGACGTCGATACCGCCGAGTTCGGTGATCTGCCGCTCGCCCAGCGCGGCGCCGTCGAACGGATCCGGCGGGCCGACCGCGCCGACGGCGCAGCCACCGACCAACGCGCTGTCGCGGCGGCGTTCCTGTCGATCGTCGAGAAGCTGGCCGCTCGACAGCCGCTGATGCTGGCCATCGACGACGTGCAGTGGGTCGATCCGTCCAGCTCACATGTGTTGTCGTACACGGCACGTCGGCTCACTGGGCCGGTCGGCGTGCTCGGCACTCTGCGCACCGACGGCGAAACCGCCGACGATGCCTGGTTACAACTGCGGCGGCCCGATGCCACCCAACGAATCCCCCTGCGACCGTTGATGTCTCGTGCGCTTCAAGCCGTCGTCAGCCAGCATCTCGAGCGCCCGCTGTCGCGGGCGAAGATGACCCGCATCTACCAGCTCTCGGGCGGAAACCCCTTCTACGCAATCGAACTGGCCAAGGTGGCCGATCGCGAGGCCGATGGTCCGCTGCCGAATACCCTGGCCGCGGTGGTCGAGGCGCGGCTCAGCGGGCTGACCGCCGAGACCATGCGTGCACTGCTGGCTGCCGCCTCCGCCGCCGAACCGACCGTCGACCTGGTGGCCGCCGCGATCGACGTCGAGCACGAGCAGGCGGTCGAACTGCTCGAGGGCGCCGAGCAATACGGCGTCGTCCTCATCGACGGCAGCCGGATCCGCTTTTCGCATCCCCTGTTGGCCACCGGCGTGTACACCGGCGTCTCCGCCGACGAGCGCAGGCGTATGCACAGCAAGCTCGCCGCGGTGGTCGACGAGCCCGAGTTGCAGGCGCGCCATCTCGCGCTCGCCGCCACCACCGAGGACTCCGGCGGTCATCGCGAAGCGGTGCCCGCGCTCGAGCGAGCGGCCGCGACCGCCCATGCGCGTGGCGCCCCGGCCGCCGCGGCAGAGCTGATCGACCTCGCCATCTCGCTCGGCGGCGACACCCCCCAACGGCGGATGCGATTGGCGGCGTACTGCTTTGACGGCGGAGATCCGCCCAGGGCCCGCGCCCTGCTGGAGGGCGTCGTCGCCGGGCTTGCGCCTGGACCGCTGCGCGCGGAGGCGCGGCACATGCTGGCGGTGGTGCGATTCATCGACGACGGCTACACCGAAGCGGTGGAACTGCTGGCGACCGCGCTCGACGAGGACGATCCGGACGGCCCGCCGAAGACGATCATGCTCACCACGCTGGCGTACGGGTTGTTCATGACCGGCGACCCGGTCGCCGGTCGACGCCGGGCCGAGGAGTCCGTGGCGTGCGCCGAAGAGCTCGGCATCCCCGGCCTGCTCAGCCTGGCTCTCGGGGTGCGTGCGACGATGCGGTTCTTTCTCGGTGGCGGGTTGGACGAGGAGAACATCCGCCGCGCGCTCGAACTCGAAGACACCGAGACCTTCACCCCGATCATGTTGCGGCCCAGCGTCGAACACGCGCTGATGCTGGCCTGCATCGGGGACCTCGACACCGCGTACGAGCGCATGAAGGAGATCTCGCGCCGCTGCACCGACAGGGGTGCCGAGGGCGAGGTGGTCTTTATCGAATTCTACGTCGCCTTGACCCGGATCTGGCGGGCCGACCTTGCCGAGGCCAAACGGCTAGCCCGCGAAATCACCGATCTGGCAAGGCAACTGGGCGGCGAGTTCCCGGCGATGCTGAACCTGGTATTGCAGGCCTGGCTGGCCGCATACGACGGCGCCGAAAATCGGGCCAGGCTGTCCGCGGCAGACGCGATCGATGCCTGCCGGCGCAGCGGCACCGCATGGCACGAGGATTGGACGCTGACGGCGCTCGGTTTCCTGGAGGTCTCGCTCGGAAACTACGGAGCGGCGATGGACTTCCTCGAACCGCTCGTGTCGCGCCTCTCGCCGGAGTGCACCGAGATCCAGGCCGCTGCGTTCGTACCGGACGCGGTCGAGGCGCTGGTGGAGCTGGGCCGCACGACCGCGGCCGAACCGCTGGTGGCTGCGTTGGAACGCAACGGCCGTCGCCTCGATCGAGCGTGGATGCTGTCGGTCGGCGGCCGCTGCCGGGCGATGCTGCACGCCGCCGCGGGCGATCTCCACGAGGCTGTGGCCTGCGCGCGCCGGGCATTGGACGACCACGCCCGGCTGGCGATGCCGTTCGAACGCGCGCGGACCCAACTGCTGCTCGGGCAGTTGCAGGCCCGGCTTCGCGAGCCGGACGCCGCGGCGACCCTCAACGAAGCGCTGGCCACGTTCGACGGCCTGGGCACGCCGGTGTGGGCGGAACGCGCCAGGTCCGCACGCGATGGGCTCCGGTCCGCCGCATCGGCGCCGGCCGCCCTGACCGCGGCCGAACTGCGCATCGCCGAACTCGCGGCCGCCGGCCTGACAAACCGCGACGTGGCGGGTGAATTGTTTCTCAGCGCAAAGACCGTCGAGGCCACCCTCGCGCGGGTGTACCGCAAGCTCGGCATCCACTCCCGAGCCGAGCTGACCCGCACGATGGGTCAGCGGGGCCGCCAAGGGGTATAGACGGGTCGACCGGTTGAGGCTCAGCTGCAATTGTGAGTAGGTGCCAGGGGACACGGGACACACTGTGATCGGCCAGTCGACACATCAGCGCGCCATCGCGGCCTTCCTGGACTCCATGGCGCTCGGCCCCTCGGCGTTACTGATCGACGGGGAAGCCGGTATCGGCAAGACGACACTGTGGCTGGCCGTCGTAGAGCAGGCTCAGCAGCGTGGCTTTCACGTGCTTTCGACTCGACCGGCGGCGGCCGAGTCGGTGCTCGCCTATACCGCGCTGGCCGATCTTCTCGAGGAAGCCGACCCGCGCACGTGGGCCGACCTGCCGACGCCGCAACTCCTCGCGGTGGACCAGGTGCTCCTGCGGGCCGACAACGATGCGGTGACCGACCAGCGCGCGGTGGCCGCCGCGTTCCTCTCGGTGGCGGAACGACTCAGCGAGGACGGTCCCGTGCTGCTGGCGATCGACGACCTGCAGTGGCTCGACCCGTCGAGCAGGCACGTCATCGCGTTCGCGGTACGACGGCTCACCGGTCGCATCGGGGTGCTGGCCAGCCTGCGCGCCGAGGTCGGCGACGGCGCCGGCGACGACTGGCTCGAGTTGTCCCGGCCCGACGCCGTGCGCCGAATCCGATTGAGCCCGTTGAACGTGCAGGATCTGCATCGCGCCGTCTCCGCACGGCTGCGGCGGCCCTTCTCGCGTCCGACCATCGGCCGGATCCATCAGGTTTCGGGCGGAAACCCGTTCTATGCCATCGAATTGGCGCGTTCACTCGATGAGCGGGCACCGGGAATGGACGCGTCGCTGCCTCGCACCCTGACCGATGTCGTGCGAACCCGGTTGGGCAGCCTCGACACGGACGTCCACGACGCGCTGCTGGCCGCATCGTGCCTCGCCGTCCCGACGGTCGAGCTGGTGTCGAACGCGACGACCGGCGACGAGGACCGGTTGGTCGAACTGCTCGAGATCGCCGAGAGCAAGGGCATCATCGCGATCGACGGCAACCGGATCCGGTTCTCCCATCCGCTGTTGGCCAGCGGCGTCTATTCTCAGGCGTCGCCCGGCCGCCGCCGCGCGATGCACCGCCGGCTCGCCGAGATCGTCGACGAACCCGAGCTGCGGGCACGGCATCTGGCGCTGGCCACCACCAAGGGCGACGATCTCACCCTTGCCGCACTCGACACGGCCGCGGAATCGGCGCGGGTGCGTGGCGCGCCCGCCGCCGCCGCCGAACTGGTGGACCTGGCGATCGGCCTGGGCGGCGACACCGCGGAACGGCGGTTGCGTTCGGCGCTGCACCATTTCGACGCCGGCGATCAGGAGCGGGCGGCGGCGGTGCTGGAGGAGGCCATCGAAAGTCTGCCGACGGGCGCGCTGCGCGCGGAGGCGCTGAGCAGGCTGGCGGTCGTTCGACTGTACGGGGCCGGCTTCATCGAAAGTGCGCGGCTGTTGCGTGAGGCGCTCGATGAGGTACACGACAACTATGCACTGCGCGTGCAGATCCTGATCACGTTGGCCTACACGCTGTTTCACGCAAATCAACTGCAGCAGGGGCTGGAGACCGCGGCGGAGGCCGTCGCGAGCGCCGAGCGCCTGGACCACCCGCACCTGCTCAGCATGTCGCTCGGGATGCTGGTCACCCTGCGGTTCGCCGCCGGGCAGGGCTACGACGAGGAGGCGTTGCAGCGAGCGCTGCGATTGGAGGATTCCGAGACGTACGCACCGTTGGTGTTCCGGCCCACCATGCAGCACGCTCTGCTGCTGGAGTGGACCGGCAGGCTCGACGAAGCGCGCGGCGTCGTGGAGAAGATCCGCGCGCGGTGCCTGGAGAAGGGCGAGGAGGGCGAGCACGTGTTCGTCTCCCAGCACGTCGTGACGAACGCGATCGCGCGCGGCGACTTCGTCACGGCCAATCTGGTCGCCGAGGATGCCCTCGACAAGGCCCGCCAACTCGGCGGCAACACCGCAATGTTCTTGACCCAGAGCCTGCGCGCACAGTTGACCGCGTTCGCCGGGCAGGAGGCCGCCGCCCGCCAGGCAATCGAAGATGCGCTCGAATGCGCAAGGGCCACCGGCACATACCGCATGGCCGAGCGGGTCCGGGCTACCCTTGCGTTCCTCGAGGTGTCGCTCGGCAACTACGAGGCCGCGGCGGCCGCGCTGCAGCCGATGCTCTCGGAGTTCGACCCCGACCACACACCGACCGAACTGCCCAGTGCCGGCTATCTGCCGGATGCAATCGAAGCACTGATACATCTGGACCGCGTCGCCGACGCCGAGCGGCTGACCGCGGCGCTGGAGAGCAACGGTCGCCGGGTGAACCGGGACTGGATGCTCGCGGTGGGCGCGCGATCACGCGCGATGCTGCTCGAAGCGCTCGGCGACCTCGACGGTGCCCGCGAGGCGGCGCAGCGGGCGGTCGCGGTACACCGTGAGCTACCGATGCCGTTCGAGCGGGGTCGAACGCTGTTGGTCCTCGGCCAGATCGAACGCCGTCAGCGCAAGAAGGAATCGGCGTCGGCCCACCTCCAGGAGGCCTTGGCGCTCTTCGAACGCCTCAACATCCCGTTGTGGGCGGCCCGGGCCCGTGCCGAGCTGTCCCGCGCGAACGTCGGGCCGCAACGCACCGGCGAGCTGACGCCCTCCGAGCAGCGGGTCGCGGAGCTCGTCGCATCCGGAATGAAGAACCGCGACGTCGCGGCGGAGCTGTACATCAGCCCGAAGACCGTCGAGGCCAACCTCGCGCGCATCTACCGCAAGCTGGGGATCAAATCCCGAGCCGAGCTGGGTCGACACATCGGGCGCCCGAGCGGGCCGGCTACAGGGGACCACACGTAGGGAAACACCCTATTCCCTGCGTCCGGTCGCAGGACCTACCGTCGAAATCGCTGTCCCGCCACCCGCCATCGACTGGAGAACCGGTGCGTCTCGACGAAGCTCCCGCGACCCTGACCGACCACGGCACCGCCCTGGTCACGACGGCCACCAGCCAGCCCGCTGTGAGCACCGGATTCGCGGTGCTGGGCCTGGTTTCGCTGCTGGACCTGCCACGCGACCGCACCGACCGGATGGTGGCGCTCGGTGGTGCTGCTGCCGCCGGTTGGTACCTGGTCCGCAGCAACCGTCGTCGCTAGCCGTCAGGGCAGTGCGCCGGGGCTGATCTCCTCGAGCATCTCGGTCACCAGCGCCGCGATCGGTGAGCGCTCGCTGCGCAGCAGCGTGATGTGGGCGAACAACGGGTGGCCCTTGAGCTTCTCGATCACCGCCGCCACACCGTCGTGCCTGCCGACGCGCAGGTTGTCGCGCTGGGCGACATCGTGGGTGAGCACGACGCGTGAGCCGGCGCCCAACCGCGACAGTACGGTGAGCAGCACATTGCGTTCCAGCGACTGGGCCTCGTCGACGATCACGAACGAGTCGTGCAGCGAGCGGCCGCGGATGTGGGTCAGCGGCAGCACCTCGAGCATTCCGCGCGAGAGCACCTCCTCGAGCACCGCCGGGCTGGCCAGTCCTTCCAGGGTGTCGAAGACCGCCTGCGCCCAGGGCCCCATCTTGTCGCTCTCGCTGCCGGGCAGATAGCCGAGATCCTGCCCGCCGACCGCGTACAGAGGCCGGAACACCACGACCTTGCGTTGGGTGCGGCGCTCGAGCACCGCCTCCAGTCCCGCGCACAGCGCCAGCGCCGACTTGCCGGTGCCCGCCTTGCCGCCGAGCGAGACGATGCCGACGGACTCGTCGAGCAGCAAGTCCAGCGCGACGCGCTGTTCGGCCGAGCGCCCGCGCAACCCGAACGCCTCCCGGTCCCCGCGCACCAACTGCACCCGCTTCTCCGGCGTCACCCGACCAAGCGCGTGCGACGTGCCGCCGAGCAGCCGAATACCGGTGTGGCAAGGTAGGTTTCGGGCCGCCTCGAGATCGACCTCCCCCTCGGCGAACAACGCGTCGATGTCGTCGGCCACGACCTCCACCTCGGTCATGCCCGTCCACCCGGACGTGATGACGTCCTGGGCGTGGTACTCGTCGGCCGACAACCCGACGGCACCGGCCTTGACGCGCAACGGAATGTCCTTGCTGACCAGCGTGACATGCTTGCCCTCGGCGGCGAGATTGGCCGCGACGGTGAGGATCCGCGCGTCGTTGCTGTCATTGCGGAACCCGGCGGGGAGCACCGACGGGTCGCTGTGGTTCAGCTCGACATGCAGCGAACCGCCTTGTGTCCCAACGGGAATCGGCTGATCCAGCCGTCCGTGTTCGAGCCGTAGATCGTCGAACAGCCGCAGGGCCTGACGCGCGAACCAGCCGAGCTCATGATGGTGCCGCTTGGCTTCGAGTTCGCTGATCACCACCAGCGGAACCACGACCTCATGCTCGGCAAAGCGCGTGCAGGCCCAGGGATCTGACAACAGCACGGAGGTGTCGAGCACGTAGGTCCGGAGAGGCGAATCGATCACGTAGCGCTCCTGCTATCCGCGGGTCCCCCGCGAACCGTCGGCGGACACTGCGGCACCAGGGCCGGGGCCGGCCCTCTCGTGATCGCAACGATCGGGTACCGCCCGGACAGCAAAGCACGTCGCTAGCCATCGCAAATGACGCTACTCCCGTTGCGGCACATGCGCCGTGCAGGCGCGCCGTAGTGTCGCCGCTGCTCGCCTTGGGTGATGAGTGCCCTGTTAAGCGGAGGTGAACTCGCGCAGCTTCGGCTCGTCGGCCAGACCCCACGCGGCGATCCGGTCGGCGGTCACCCGTCGCAACTCCTCCGGCCCGAAGATCCCGGCCTCGGCGACGTGTTGCACCTTGTCTGCGTACGCGTCGATGTCGCCGCCGACGACGTCGAGTTCGGCCGCGCGGCGCGCGATGGCGTCGACCGTTTCGTCGCGGCTGGAGGACAGCAGGTGCGAGACGAGGTTGGCGAAGAACTCCTCGTGGCGCTCCTCGTCGCGCGCGATGCGCCCGACGAGGTTTTTCAGCACCGGCTCGGTGACCTTGGCCTCGAGGTTGCGGCAGAACACGGCGTGAGCGCGTTCGAAGAAGGCCATGAAGACCAGCCGCTCGACCTGGCTGTAGGTGTCGGCGCGGTAGCCCTTCATCACGTGCTCGACGCGCACGTCCTCGTTGGCGGCCGGGTCGATCTCCCGGGTGACGACGAGGTAGTTGCGCAGCGCGATCGCGTGCAGGTGCTCCTCGGCGGTCCACCGGCCGATCCAGCGGCCCCACTTCTCTTCGAGGATGAAGCTGAAGACGAACTCGCGGTGGAAGCTGGCGAGGTTGTCCTTGGTGATGAGCAGGATCTCGAGCGCATCGGTGACGTCCTTGGGCAGGGTCACCTGCGACGGATCCCAGTCCTTACCGCCCAGGAAGGCGAAGTTCTCGCCCTGGTCGAAGGGGACGTAGTCGTGCGCGTACCAGACGTCCTCGGTGTCGATGTGACGACGCAGCTCCTGCTGCACGACCGGCTCGAGTTCGAGGATCAGCGCATTCGGTACAGGTTTCTGTGCCATGCAGTTACAGTAACCCAATTCTGTGGGAATCGTAAAATTCCCGCCCAGCGTGCCGCGTGGGCTAGAGCGTCAGCCCCGGATACAGGGGATTCGCGTCCAGTAGCTCGGCCGAGGCGGTGTGCACGCGCTCGGCGGTGCCGTCGGCCAGCGTGTACTTGGCCTTCGACGTGCCCTGAGGTTGAGTGTTCGACAACACGTCGACGATGAGCTCGGCCACGCGGTCGAAATCGTCCGCGCCGAACCCCCGGGTGGTCAGCGCGGGGGTGCCCAGCCGGATCCCGCTGGTGTACCAGGCCCCATTCGGGTCCGCGGGCACCGAGTTGCGGTTGGTGACGATGCCCGCGTCGAGCAGGGCCGACTCGGCCTGGCGGCCGGTCAGGCCGAACGAGGTGACGTCGAGCAGCACGATGTGGTTGTCGGTGCCACCGGTGACCAGACCGGCGTCGCGCTTGAGGAACCCGTCGGCCAGGGCCTGGGCGTTGTCGGCGACGCGCTGCGCGTACGCCTGGAAGGCGGGCTGGCGGGCCTCGGCGAGCGCGACGGCCTTGGCGGCCATGACGTGCGACAGCGGTCCGCCCAGCACCATGGGGCAGCCCTTGTCGACGGCGTCGGAGTACTCGGGCTGGGCCAGCACCATCCCGCCGCGCGGACCGCGCAGCGACTTGTGGGTCGTCGTGGTGGTGACGTGGGCGTGCGGCACCGGGTCCTCGTCGCCGGTGAACACCTTGCCCGCGACCAGGCCCGCGAAGTGCGCCATGTCCACCATCAGCGTCGCGCCGACCTCGTCGGCGATCTCGCGCATCGTGGCGAAGTTGACCCGCCGCGGGTAGGCCGAGTAGCCGGCCACGATGATCAGCGGCTTGAACTCGCGGGCGGCCTCGGCCACGGCCTTGTAGTCGAGGAACCCGGTGTTCGGGTCGGTTCCGTAGCTGCGCTGGTGGAACATCTTGCCGGAGATGTTGGGCCGGAAGCCGTGGGTGAGGTGGCCGCCCGCGTCCAGCGACATCCCCAGCAGCCGCTGGTTGCCGAGCTTGTTGCGCAGCTTCTCCCAGTCGGTCTCGGACAGGTCGTTGACGTGCTTGAGGCCGGCCTCGGCCAGTTCCGGAGCCTCCACGCGGGTGGCCAGGATCGCCCAGAAGGCGACCAGGTTGGCGTCGATGCCGGAGTGCGGCTGCACGTAGGCGTACGGCGCCCCGAACAGCTCGCGGGCGTGTTCGGCGGCGATGCTCTCGACGGTGTCGACGTTCTGGCAGCCCGCGTAGAACCGGTGTCCGATCGTGCCCTCGGCGTACTTGTCGGAGAACCAGGTGCCCATCGTCAGCAGCACCGCGGGCGAGGCGTAGTTCTCGCTGGCGATCAACTTGAGCGAATCCCGTTGATCGGCAAGCTCTTTGCGCGTGGCGGCCGCGATACGCGGCTCGACCGACTCGATCACCTGCAACGCGGCCCGGTAGGCGGCGCTCGCGGTCTCGGCGTACTCCGCGCCAGGAGCGGCACCGTTGGAGGTCACGGGGTCTGCAGTCATGGGGTTCAGCCTAGTCGGGCGACTCAGGCCGCCCGCAGCACCGACGGGATCAACGGTTCGTCGAGCAGGGTGCCGAACCGCTGGGCCAGGCCGACGTCGGCCGGCCTGGCGTCCAGCCAACCCCGCAGCAACCGGTATCCCTCGACGTAGGTGCTGGTGTAGGCGCGCCACAGCGGCGACGACAGGAACCGCAGCATCTGGCGGGCGCGCTGGTCGTTGACCAGCAGCCACCGCTTGAGGAACGCGACGACGTCATCGATGTCACGGTGCTCGTCGTGCAGCATCAGCGCCGCATCCTGGCGCACCTCGGCCAGCGCGGACGTCGCCTCCGACACCGCCTGGGCCCGTTCGCCGTCGAACCGCAGTCCCAGGTCGGCGTAGATCTCGCTCGCCCATGCGCCCCAGTCCGGGCCCATCGCCGCGTAGAGCGCCAGGTCGGCAAGGCCCTCGGCCATCAGGCATTGCGGGGTGTTGACGAGAAAGATGGTCTGCTCGGCCTGTCCCCTGCCCGCGACCAGCCCGACCTCCTTGCGGCAGTGCTCGGTGTGATGGCCCGGATACGACTCGTGCGCGACCAGCCGCGGCAGGTTCGACATCTGCTGTTTGAGGTCGGCGTTGACGGCGACAGTCGACTTGTAGTCCCCGTGGTAGTAGTTGAACCCCGACCACGGCTTGTCGGTGACTACCTCGTAGGTGATGGTCTCCGCGTCGGGCAGCGGGTACTCGGCGCGCACCCGGTCGCGCAGCGCGCTGGAGAACGCGTGAATGCATTCCTCGAGGCGCGCAGGCGGGATCTCCTCAGCCGCGCGGTACGCCTGCATCCGGTCGGCGAGCGGGCCGGACCCTTCCAGCACCTCGTCGAGCCGGCGATGGGCCTGGCGGTAGCGCTCCGGGTCGCCCTTGCCGATGTGCACGTCGAAGTACGCCTCGACCTCGTCGACGAAACCGACCTGGTCACCGGCGAATTTCCGGCCCGCGCACGCCAGCGCCCGCAGGTGCGCGCCGATGTAGTCCTTGCGCGGCTGCTCCAGCCCGTCGACCGAGGTCACCTCGCCCAGCAGCCGCTCGGCCTGCCGGGCCAATTGGCCGGGCTCGGGCTGTGGTTCGGCGGCGACGGCGCGGCGCAGCGCCGGGTCACCGGTGAACGAGTCGACGTAGCCCTCCTCCACCCGGTCGAAGCGCAGACCGAGCAGCAGATACTCGCGAACCAACGAATCTGAGGTGCTGGCGTCCATGTTCACAACCGTAAATGCAACACTGGGCGCATGGCGCGGCTGAGCGAACCCAGCCCATACGTGGAGTTCGACCGGAGTCAGTGGCGGAATCTCCGCATGTCGACCCCGCTCAAACTGACCGAGGACGAGCTGAAGAAGCTGCGCGGCATCGGCGAGAAGATCGACCTGCTCGAAGTCGAGGAGGTGTATCTGCCGCTGGCGCGGCTGATCCACCTACAGGTCGCCGCGCGCCAACGGTTGTTCGCGACCACCGCCGAGTTCCTGGGCGGTGACGGCAACGGCGAGTCGGCGCAGAACCCCGACCGGCCGGTGCCGTTCGTGATCGGCGTGGCGGGCAGCGTCGCGGTCGGCAAGTCCACGACCGCCCGTGTGCTGCAGGCACTTCTGGCGCGCTGGGAGCATCACCCGCGCGTCGACCTGGTGACCACGGACGGGTTCCTCTACCCGAACGCCGAGCTGGTTCGCCGGAACCTGATGGGCCGCAAGGGTTTTCCCGAGAGTTACGACCGCCGCGCGCTGATGCGGTTCGTCACGACGGTGAAGTCAGGTGCGGAATACGCGTGTGCGCCGGTGTACTCGCATCTGCTCTACGACATCGTGCCCGGCGAGAAGCAGATCGTGCGGCATCCGGACATCCTGATCCTCGAGGGCCTCAACGTGCTGCAGACCGGGCCCACGTTGATGGTCTCTGACCTCTTCGACTTCTCGGTCTACGTCGACGCCCGCATCGACGACATCGAGCAGTGGTACATCGATCGGTTCCTCGGCTTGCGCACCACGGCGTTCGCCGACCCGGCCTCGCATTTTCACCACTACGCCACGCTCACCGACGAGCAGGCCGTGTTCGCCGCCCGCGACATCTGGCATTCGATCAACCGGCCCAACCTGATCGAGAACATCCTGCCGACGCGGCCGCGGGCGACGTTGGTCCTGCGCAAGGACGCCGACCATTCGATCAACCGGTTGCGCCTGCGCAAGCTGTAACCGTCACCGATTGATGCGGCGGATTCCCTGGTATTGCAGTTCGGCCATCACCAACGTGTAGACGCCGGTCGCCAGGGTCAGCACGACTCCGGTGGTCGTCAGCGGGAAGACGTCGGCCAAGACGAACACGACGGTGGCGACGGTGTACGCCACGTTTCCGACAGCGATCACGATGCCGGTGGCTTTCACCGACGGCATGGCGGCGAATGCGAACACACCGATCGCAAACGCGATGAAGACAGCGCCCACCGCGTACTCGAATGCGACCGACGTCCCTGAGATCTCGGCCAGCCACCCCGCCAGCAAGACACCGGCCAGGCCCATCAGCCCGCTGGCGATCGCGTCGGCCCGTAATGCGAAACGCAGGAACGAGTCGTTGGACTCGCGCAGTC
>NZ_LZJE01000076.1:0-1041 GCF_001666865.1 Mycobacterium sp. E136 | reverse complement strand
CGACGGCCGTCGTGAACACGTACTCGATGGTCTCGGCGAATCCGGTGACGAAGCCGCCCCACGGGCCCATCGCCGCGCGGGCGAACGAGTACGCACCGCCGGTGTGCGGCATCGCGGCCGACATCTCGCCGATCGAGAAGAGCATGCCGAAGTACATGACGACGATCAGGATCGACGCGATGGCCAGGCCGCCCCAGCCGGCGGCGCCGATACCGAAGTTCCATCCGGAGAAGTCGCCGGAGATGACCGCGGCGATGCCGATGCCCCACAGACCCCAGAACCCGGCAGTCCGCTTGAGTTGCCGCTTCTCGAAGTAGCCGTCGCCGGCCTGGCTGTAGGTGACGCCACCCGAGCTCTTCATCTTGTCCTGCGCCTGGTCTTGGGCCACCGATTCGGCTCCTTCTTGCGGTGATGAGGCATGAGGAGAATAAGCTTGCAAAGGTCTGCTGTCCTACCTTTGGAAGTGACATTTGTGTAAAAGACTTGGGCGAACGTCGGAGCGAGCCCGATCCAATGGTTGACTACCCGCAATCTCGCGCCGTTGAAGGAAAGGCCCCACCACCGATGAGCGTCGCAACGGGCATGTTGTCGCAGGCCGATCTCGAGCGCATGGTCGCCGCCGGCGACATCGACACGGTGATCGTCGCGTTCTGCGACATGCAGGGCAGGCTGACCGGCAAACGGGTGTCGGGCCGATTGTTCGTCGAGGAGGTCGCCGAGCACGGCGCCGAGTGTTGTAACTACCTGCTGGCCGTCGACGTCGACATGAACACGGTCGACGGCTACTCGATGTCGAGCTGGGAGACCGGCTACGGCGACATGGTGATGACGCCGGACTTCTCGACGTTGCGGCTGATCCCGTGGCTGCCGGGAACCGCGATGGTGATGGCCGATCTCGGTTGGCATGACGGCAGCCCGGTGCAGCAGGCGCCGCGCAGCATCCTCAACCGGCAGATCGACCGGCTCGCCGAACGCGGCGCGCGCGACCTCGGACTTCTCGAACAGCGCCGCGGCTTCGGTCAGCGTGGTCGGAAGGCGTTC
>NZ_LZJE01000075.1:0-1808 GCF_001666865.1 Mycobacterium sp. E136 | reverse complement strand
ACCGATGTGTTTGATGCGGGCAGTGTGCGTGGGTTGGTTGGTCGGTTGGAGCGGGTGTTGGTGGCGATGACGGCGCAGCCGGGTGGGCGGTTGTCGTCGGTGGATGTGCTTGATGGTGGTGAGCATGCTCGGTTGGCTGAGGTGGGCAATCGGGTGGTGTTGGGTCAGGGTGTGTCGGCGGCGGTGTCGATTCCGGTGTTGTTCGCTGAGCAGGTGGCTCGTGGTGCGGATGCGGTGGCGATCAGTTACGGGGTGCGGTCGTTGACGTATCGGGAGCTGGATGAGGCTTCGAATCGGTTGGCGCATTTGTTGGTTGGCCGGGGTGTGGGTGCTGGTGCGCGGGTGGGGTTGTTGTTGCCGCGGTCGGCGCAGGCGGTGGTGGCGATGTTGGGGGTGCTCAAGGCGGGGGCGGCGTATGTGCCGTTGGATCCGGGGCATCCGGATGCGCGGATTGGTTTTGTGCTTGCTGATGCGGCTCCGGTGGCGGTGATCAGTACTGAGGGTTTGCGTTCGCGGTTGGATGGCCATGCGGTGGTGGTCATTGATGTTGAGGATGCGGGGTTGGCCGAGCAGCCGTGTTCGGCGTTGGCGGGTCCGGGTCCTGATGATGTGGCGTATTTGATTTACACCTCGGGGACGACGGGGACTCCGAAGGGGGTTGCGGTTGCGCATCGCAATGTGACTCGGTTGTTGGAGACGTTGGATGCTGACGTGCCGGGTGCGGGGGTGTGGTCGCAGTGTCATTCGTTGGCGTTTGATTTTTCGGTGTGGGAGATCTTTGGGGCGCTGTTGGGTGGGGGCCGGTTGGTGGTGGTGCCCGATGCGGTGGTGCGTTCGCCTGAAGAGTTGCATGCGTTGTTGGTTGCTGAGCAGGTCAGTGTGCTCAGTCAGACTCCGTCGGCGTTTTATGCGTTGCAGGCTGCTGATGGGTTGGCTCCGGAGTTGGGTGATCAGCTCAAGTTGGAGACGGTGGTGTTTGGCGGGGAGGCTCTTGAGCCGCATCGTCTTCGGCCGTGGTTGGGTCATCATCCGGGGTTGCCGCGGTTGTTGAACATGTATGGCATCACCGAGACCACGGTGCATGCGTCGTTGCGGGAGATCGTGGCCACCGATGTGGAGGGCACGGGCAGTCCGATCGGGGTGCCGTTGGCTCATTTGGGGTTTGTGGTGCTCGATGGGTGGTTGCGGCCGGTGCCGGTGGGGGTGGTCGGTGAGTTGTATGTCGCTGGTGCGGGGTTGGCCTATGGGTATGTGGGCCGGGCGGGGTTGACGGCGTCGCGGTTTGTGGCGTGTCCGTTTGGCGGGGCGCAGGCCGGTGGGCAACGGATGTATCGCACTGGGGATTTGGTGCGCTGGGGTGTTGATGGCCAGTTGGTGTATGTGGGTCGTGCTGATGAGCAGGTCAAGATCCGCGGGTATCGCATCGAGCTGGGTGAGGTTCAGGCGGCGTTGCAGGGTCTTGATGGGGTTGATCAGGCGGTGGTGATCGCTCGTGAGGATCGTCCCGGCGATAAACGGTTGGTGGGTTACATCACCGGTGGCGCCGATCCGGCCGATGCGCGCGCTCGACTGGCTGAGCGGTTGCCGAGCTACATGGTGCCTACCGCGGTGGTGGTGCTGGCGGCGTTGCCGTTGACGGTCAACGGCAAACTCGACACCCGGGCCCTGCCGGCACCGGAATACACCGATATCGACCACTACCGCGCCCCGGCCAACGCCATCGAAGAAATCCTGGCCGGCATCTACGCCCAAGTCCTGGGCCTAGACCGCGTCAGCGTCGACGACTCCTTCTTCGAACTCGGCGGCGA
>NZ_LZJE01000074.1:0-2769 GCF_001666865.1 Mycobacterium sp. E136 | reverse complement strand
GCAGCGTCTGCAGGAGCCAGACACCGGGTGAGAAGACCCAACCACCGCAACGCGGCGATTACCACCCTGACACTGAGTGTTTGCACACGACATGCCGCCGATATTCGCCACTTTGCGCACGCTCGGGCCGCGACGAACGTGCGCCTAACGTCGGAACCATGACCACCGATGCACATCGCTCCCGGCCGCTGCGCTTCGGACTGACCACCGGCCTGCCGCGCACCGGCGAGCAGATGCGGACTTTCGCCCGCACGGTCGAGGCTTCGGGCTTCGACGTGTTGACCTATGCCGACCACCTCGTCCCGATGGCGCCGCCGTTCACCAGCGCCGCCGCCGCCGCGATGGCCACCGAGCGGCTGCACGTCGGAACGCTGGTGCTCAACAACGACTTCCGGCATCCGGTCGACACCGCACGCGAAGCGGCCGGACTCACCCTACTATCCAACGGGCGGTTCGAACTCGGCATCGGCGCCGGACACATGAAATCCGAATACGACGCCGCGGGAATCCCTTTCAACAGCGGCGGGGTCCGGGTGTCGCGGCTGGTCGAGGCCGCCGGGGTGATCCGGGCCCTGCTCGACGGCGATCCGGTCGACGTCGCGGGACGGCACTACGAAATCCACGCCGACGCAGGCCAACTTCTTCCCGTTCCGCCCGCACGCGTCCCGCTTCTGGTCGGCGGCAACGGAACCCGCGTGCTCGAGCTCGCGGGACGCCTCGCCGACATCGTCGGGCTCGCCGGTTTCACGCACAACCGCGACGCCACCGAGGTCCGGCTCACTCATTTCGACGACGATGGGCTTGCCGACCGCATCGCGGTGGTGCGGCAAGCCGCGGGCGACCGGTTCGAACACATCGAACTCAACGCGTTGATCCAGGCCGTCGTCGTCACCGACAAGCCACGCGAGGCCGCCGAAGAACTGGGCACCGCGCTCGGCGGCGTGTCCCCCGATCGCCTGCTGTCGTCGCCGTTCGTCCTGATCGGCACGCACGAGCAGATGGCCGAACAGCTCACTGGGCGCCAGCAGCGCTTCGGGGTGAGCTACTGGACCGTGTTCGACGAGCTGCCGGGGCGGCCCTCCGCGATGCCGGACATCGCCGAGGTGATCAAGCTGCTGCGTTAAGTGTGTCGAGGAATTCGATCATCGCGGCCACGACGATGTCGGGTCGGTCGCGCTGGACCCAATGTGCGGCGCCGGCAACCACTTCGAGTCGTGCGTCCGGGATCAGTTCCGCAGCCGCCCGCGCCGTCGCCACCGGCACACTGGTGTCCTTGTCGCCGTGGATGATCAGCGCGGGCCGCGGGAATTCCGGGAGCCGGGCGCGGTAGTCCGTGGCGAGGCCGTTCCACCTGACCTGATCGCGCTGCCATTGACCGAACGCGCCGAATGCGTTTTCGGCTCGAGCGGCCGACAGAATCTCGTCGACGAGTTCGGGTGTGCGTTGCGCGGGGTCGGCGATCAATGCGGGCATGACCCAGGTCATCGCGCGTCGGCTTCGCCCCGACCACCGGCTCACCGCGCCCAGCAGACCGGTGCGCACCGTGAGCCACGTCAACGCCTGCCGGGCTCCGGACAACGGTCCCTCGGAGAGCCGGGGCATCAACCCGTAGCTACCCAACAGCATTGCGCCCGTGACCTTTTCCGGGCGGTCCGACACGTGCCCGATCGTGATTCCCCCACCGAGTGACAAACCGCCGATCGCGTAGCGGTCCAGCCCGAGTGCGTCGACGAACTCGCCGACGTAGGTCACCAACCGGTCCTGGGTCGACGGCCACGGTGCCGGCGGGCTCTCGCCGTATCCGGGGTGGTCGGGCGCGAGCACGCGGTAGCCGCTCGCCGCGAGCCGCGGCCCGACACCACCCCACGACAGTGACGCGCTATCCACTCCGCCGCCGTGCAGCAGCACCACCGTCGGCGCGCCGGCCTGCTCGGGTGCCCACTCGAGGTACGAAACCGTCCCCCACGGGAACCGAGCCGTCGCCCTCCGCATTACGCGCGCGGGTGCGCCTGGTCGTGGACGGCCCGCAACCTCGCGACCGTGACATGGGTGTAGAGCTGGGTGGTGGCCAGGGTGGAATGGCCGAGAAGTTCTTGCACGACGCGCAGATCGGCGCCGCCCTCGAGCAGATGCGTTGCGGCGCTGTGTCGCAACCCATGCGGCCCGATGTCGGGCGCACCGTCGACCGCGCCGACGGTCTGATGTACGACGGTGCGCGCCTGCCGCGGGTCCAGTCGACGTCCCCGCGCCCCCAACAGCAGGGCCGGCCCCGAGTCCGGCGTCGCCAACGCTGGCCGGCCACGGTCGAGCCACGCCGACAGCGCTTCCTGCGCGGGGACGCCGAACGGCACCGTCCGCTGTTTGTTGCCCTTGCCCAGGACCCGCAACAGGCGACGGGGCGTATCGATGTCGTCGATGTCAAGGCCGCACAGCTCGCTGACGCGAATACCGGTGGCGTACAACAACTCCACGATCAGCAGGTCGCGAAGCGCCATCGGATCGCCCTCCTGGGCGCCGGATTTGGCCGCGGCCATCGCGTCGAGCGCCTGGTCCTCGCGCAACACCGCGGGCAGCTCGCGCCGGGCCTTGGGCACCTGAAGCCGCGCGGCGGGGTCGCTGGCGATCAATCCGCGCCGCACCGCCCACGCGGTGAACATCTTGACCGCGGAGGTGCGCCGGGCCAGCGTCGTACGGGCGGCGCCGCCGGCGGCCTGCGCGGCCAGCCAGGACCGCAGCACCGGAAGGCTGAGGCCGCCCGGTCCGGCGTCG
>NZ_LZJE01000073.1:0-775 GCF_001666865.1 Mycobacterium sp. E136 | reverse complement strand
CTGGTAGATGCTCTCGAACGTCGCGATCGCTTCGTCGTCGTTGCGATCCTCCAGATCTCCCACCTGGACCTCGTGGATGACGGTGATGGCGACCTCGTCGACGACGTCCTGTTCGCTGTCGCAGTGCTCCAGCAGCGCCTCGCGGTAGATGGTGATGGTGTCGGGCAGCGAGCCGGCGTACCAGGAATCGCGTTCGGTGAGCGCGACACCGTGATAGAGCCCGAGAAGGTCGGGCTCCTCGTCGTTGCGGGCTTCGACGAGGACGACGACATTGTCCAGCGCGTCGGCGAGCTTCGGCGGAATCAGATCGAGCGCCTCGGAGACGAGTTCGTCGAACCGTTGCGCGCTCATCCGAACGGCCATGCGGTTACTGACCCGGCGGTGGCGGTGCCGCCGGCGGGGGAACCTGCTCGGGCGCGGGCGGCGGTGCAGGCGCGGGTGGCGGCGGAAGCGGCGCGACGCTGGGCAACGGCGGCTGGTCGACGCTGCTCAACAGCGCCAAGGGCCCCCTGCTGATCAACGGGCAGCCGCCGGTGCCGCCGCCGGACATCCCCGAGGAGCGGCTGAACTTCCCGCCGATCCCGATCACCGACGACGATTCGCCGAGCTCGTCGCAGGTCACCAGCGGGCAGACCTCCAGCGGCAGCAGCAGCAGTAGTAGTAGTGGAAGCAGCTCCAGCGACGACAGCGACGAGCAGTCGACCCACGGCCAGCAGGGCGCGGACGTCCACCAGGGCGGCGCACCCGGAGCGGGTGGGGGCGGCCCGCCCAGGAA
>NZ_LZJE01000072.1:0-12061 GCF_001666865.1 Mycobacterium sp. E136 | reverse complement strand
CTGGGATTCGAGAACTACTTCCGCGAACTGGGCGAACTGCTCATGTCCGGCCAAGCCGCGGTCGCATCCGGCGCACCCCTGCATGAGTCTGCCGAATTTCAAGAGCTGGCGACCAACTACGGCCTGACCTACGGCACGCCGGACTGGATGGACGATGTGGTGCGCCGGTACGGATTGTCTGCGGCGACACATTGACCGACGTTCTTGCTCCAGGGCGAACTTGACGCCGACGTACCCGTCTCAAACCCTGCGCAGGGGGGACCATCGGCGATAGTCTCGATTCAGCCTTGCAGTGAGCGCTTCGAATTGGCCAAGCTTTCTCACCGAGGCTGTCGAAGGAGGTGTCGAGTGTTCGATCTGTCAAAAGCTTCCAGCCGACGCCTCGGTCTGGCGATCGTCGGCATCGCGTTCGCCGCGGCCCCCGTCATCACCGCATTGGGCGGCGGCCCTGCCCAATCGATCGGCGAACCGGCGTGCAGCGGCAGCGAATCCATCGTCGATGGGACGCCGACATGTGTGCCCGCACCCGCTGCCCCCGGGGTGTCCAACGTGCAGCCGCCCCCCGTCGACACCCAACAGCAGGACGGCGGGCACCACTAGGGCTGAGCGCTCGCGACGGCGAGAGGTGGCCTCAGGCCTCGCCGCCCCCGTCGCCCTTGCTGTCGGAGTCATTGTCGCTATCTGCCGTGCCGCCGGTGTCGGTGTCGTTGTCGGCGTTCGCGGCGCTCGCTCCCGGAACCCTGGCGACGGTACCGGGCACCACCTTGTTCGCGCCGCCGTCCCCGTTGTCGCTGCGGGGGCCGCGATAGCGCTTATCCGGCGTCGCCTTGTTGGCACCGCCGTCGCTCTTCAGCGCGACGCTGTTCGGGTCGGTGCCCGAGTCCGCCTCCGCTTCCTTGGCGGTCGACCCGAGCGAACTCGCGGCGCGGTCCAGCTTCTCCGCGGCCGACTTCGCCCCGTCTACCGCCTCCTTGACGCCGTCCCGCACGGTGGCCAGGCCCTGGCCAACCTCCCGTTGCCGCGCGCTCAGCTCCGCCTGTGTCGATGTCGGCAGGTCGGGCGTCTGACGCTCCACCGCGGTCGCTACGTTCGAAACCTGGTCTCCGAATTGGGAACTGATGGTTTTCATGATCGTTCCGGGCGCCGTCAGCATCGAGTTCAGCGCAGAGCGCTGCTCGGTTGTCAGCCCCAGATTCGTCCGCTCGACGATGCGCGCCACGGCCCGCGTCAACACGTCGGTCACCTCGTCGCCCACGCCCGCGCCCAACAACCGGATGAAATCACCCGGCAGCAGCGCCATCTGGGCCGGCGTCAGCGTCGGCGTGCCGAACAGCGTTGGCTCGCCGAACTTGTCGAGCGTGCGGGTGTACGTCGCGTCCGCGTTGCGCACCACGTCGTTGTAACCGATGCTGACGAGCATCTTGAGCACAGGCTCGAGCGCATCGGCCAGCGGCGTGTTGACATCTTCACCCGTGGCCAGACCGAGGGCGGCCGCAGCCAGGCGCGGCAGCGCCAACAGCGGAAGCTGTTCCACCGGAAGGGTGTAGTAGACGGTGCCGTCGCGCCCGATGTATCCACCGGCGCCGAGGTTTCCGAAGTCGACTCCCGTCAGCAGGTTGGTCAACAACACCGCCGACGCAAGGGAGTTGGCCCATGCGATCGGGTTGGCCGTCGCGGGGGCGTCGGAGAGCAGGTCGTACTCCCAGCCGACATCGGCCTTCACCGTGACGATGATCGGTTTGCCGTCCACCGAGTTGATCACGCCCTGCAGGTTGCCCAGCTCGTCCAAGCTGATGTCACTGGCATTGCCGGTCAACAACTTTGTGATCAGGTCCGGGTCGAAGCCCTCCGGCAGCACGTCCTGGCGGTCGGGTGTGACCGGGTTGACCCCGGTGAGTTCCTCATAGATCGGCGCGAATCGCGAATAGAGTCCACCGTTGGGCCGCCCGGGATTTCGCACGAGCAGCAGCGAGAGCAGGGTCACGTCGATGACGCCGCCCTCCTGCACCGTCTCCCATCCGACCGCGGGGGCGTCCGGGAAGTCGAGATCACCCGGCAGCGGGATTTCCAGCGGATTGTTGGTGGTATCGGTCCGCGTCACCGTCACGACGCCGTCGCCGAAGGTGAGCCGGATCTTGCGGGGACCGGTCTCGGGATCGCCCACCGTGAACGGGTCGTATCCCTCGTGGGTGTTGCCGTTGGCGCTGTCGATGAAGGCCTGATACGCGGCCCCGGCCGCGATCGCCCCGTCGCCGTAGGCGATGAGGTTGACGTTGCTCAGGTAAGCGGTCCAGTTCAACACGGGCGCAAGCGCGCTGAGGTCGCCGTTCTCGACGGCCCGTGCCAAGTACGCGAGTTGACCCACCGTCGGCAAGGCCGCGAGGTCCTCGGGGGAAGCCACCCACTGGCCCGATGTCGTGGTGTTCCAGTAGCCGTCCTTCGTCCAACCGAATTCCGGTACGTCCGTGGTGAATTCGATCGTCTGCGGGATGTTGGTGACAGCGGCCAGTGCGGCGCTCAACGCGCCGGCCTTTCCAGCCGCGTCAGCGGCGGCCACGATCGCGGGGTTGTTCGCGGCGGCCTGGGCAGCAGCGGCGGCGGCCTTCGCCGCCTCGACGGCTGCTTCGCCCTTGGCGAATGTCTCCGCAGCCGTCTTGATGGCACCTGACGGCTTGCTCGGGTTGCAGATCACCTTGCAGTACGTCTTGATGTACTCGTTGTACTTCGCGGTGTACACCTGCGCGTACTTCTGGTTGTACGCCGCGGTGGACGCGTCCTCCGAAGCCTTCGCGATGTACGCGGCGCGCGCCACTTGGTAGCCGCCGTCGTAGGCCGCCTGGTACGCCTCGTCGTAAAGCGGGTTGGGTTCGTTGACCGTGAGCGGGTGCGATCCGGTCTGGCCCCACTCACCCGGCGTGTAGTACTGGTCCTGATCCGGGTCCGTCGGATCCAGTGGATTGACGGGCGTATACCAGTTCACCCACACCGGCTTCAGGTCAACTTGGCCGAGTCCCCACGCCACCAGCGGGTTGCGGTCCTTCGCAGCGACCATCGCGTTGTTGATCGCGACCGGGTCGGTCGGCAGCTTCGAGCCCTCACCGATCGGCAACCAGTCCGGGACGCCCACGAAGTACGTCTGCGAAGACGCTGCATTAGCCATGGGCGGTGTCAAGATCATTGCAACCGACGTCGTCGCGATGACGCTCATGAGCGCGAGCTTTTTGCCGTTTCCACGGTTGAGCCTGCGCCTGCGCGCCCGAGCCCCCTCCGGTTTTGCGCTCTTACTTGGCACGTTCATTCCCACCCCTGGAGTAAGTGTTCTTATTTACTGGCGGAAATATTAACCGAGCGTTCCCACACGTGAGGGGGATGACAGCCGCGCATCAGATGCCCAGAAGTTTACTGCAGCAAATTCGCCACCGCCGACCTGCCCGTTCTCAGCAAACTGTCAGATTGCTCACACACGACCGTTGCCGCCGGCGCGCAGCGCTCAGCGCAGGTAGGTCTCGTCGCCCGTCGGGTAACCGCCACCGCGCGTCGTGACGTGGACGTGGTCGAAGTGGCCGTAGCCGCCCCGCTGCGCGCCGTCGGGCGTGTAGTACACCCCGCGCCAGATCGCGTCCTGCAAGTCGAACCGCTTGGCGTTCCGCAAGACGTAGGACACAATCTCGTCGCCCAGCGCAATCCCCTCGGCGCTGCTGGGGTTCGGGATCATCACGTCGAGGGCGAGTCCGTTGGGGTGCCACCGCAGTGAATCCGGGCGCACCCCCCCGATATTGCTGATCTCGGGGAATGCCTCGCTGATCGCCCGGGACGCCAGGATGGTCTTGACCTGCAGGCCGCGCTCGGGCGCGATGCCCACCGGAAGGGAACGGTCGACGGTGCGGTAGCGGGCCGCCGTGACCAGGGGGTCGGGTGCCACGCCGAGGCTCGCATCCCCGATCACGGCAGCCGGCGCGATCGCCGGGGCGGCCACGATCTCCAGACAACACGGTTGCGCGTCAGCGGGTTCTTCGACGACGGGCTTGCTCTCGGGGGCGGGCCGGGCTTGGAGATGGACGTCTCCGCCGACCGCGAAGAAGAGGGCAGCCGGAGCGAGCACTGCAGCCACGCACATCGGTGACGTGCGCCGCTTCTTGGCTACGGAGTGCCGTCCCACGCAGGGTTGTATATCAAATCGTTACATTTGCCGCAATCCAAGGCGATCGGCCGAACTCGCGGCTTCGATGGGGAGGATCATCTCCGAGCGTGACGGATTGCTCTTGACCAAGGTCATCATCGTCGCCGGACTCGGCGGCATCGACAACGGTCTCGCGCGCCGGTTCGCGGACGAAGGAGCCCGTCTGGTGGTCGGCGATATCGATGCTGACCAGGTACAACGCGTCGTCACCGAGATCGATCCGGCCGGCGAGCGCATCCGCGGGACGCATCTCGACGGCACCGACGAGCAGTCCGTCGCCTCGGCGGTCGCGTTGGCCGTCGACACCTTCGGTCGACTCGACGGCATGCATGTGAGCTTCACGAACGCAGCCGACGCGTGTCTCCCCGGCGGCGTGGTGGAGCTGCCGATCGAAGCCTTCGACGAAGTGATGCGCGTGAACACCCGCGGTTTCGTCATCTACGCCAAGCACGCCATCCCGGTGATGGTGGAGGGCAGCGGCGGTTCGATCGTCTTCACCGCCTCCATCGACGCCTACAACGGCGCGAGCACGCGCGTGTCCTACGCGATTCGCAAGGCCGCCGAGTTGGCCCTGATGCGCCACAGCACCCGCCGGTACGGACCGAAGGGCATCCGATGCAACGCGATCGCGCCCGGCTTGATCTGGCACTACAAGTTCGACGAGCAACCCATGCCCGATGGCGTCATCGAACAGGCCCGCGCGCGGCTGCTGCTTGGACGGTGGTGTGACGTTCCGGCCGTGACCGCGGTCAGTGCAGACGCGACACCAACGTCCAACGGTTACCGGTTTCCTCGCGACGATAGGAAAGCTCGTCGAGCACCCTGAGCGTGATGGCCAGACCGCGGCCGCTTTCGGCGAGCTCGTCGGGCAGCTCCACCTGGCTGAGATCGACGGGGGACGGCCCGCCGTCGTCGAAAAGAATCGCGGTCACTTCGGTGGGCGAGACGGTGACCTCCATCCGCAGCCGGACGGACTCACCACCGCCCGCGTGCTCGATGATGTTCGCGCCGATCTCTCCGACCGCGAGATCCATCGACATCCGGGTGGTGTCGGGTACGTCGTGCGTCGCCCAAACCTGGTCCAACGTCTCTTGCAGGGCCGCAAGGGTTTCCGGTCCGGTGGCCATTTCGACGACGGCGGCGGGGTTATGCATTATCGGTCGCTTCTAGTCGAACGCGGCATCGGCGGTTGGGTGGGCGCGCAGCACCCTGTCGAGGTTCGTCAGCGATAACACCGTCTCCACTTGTGTGGTGGGCGCCGCAATACGCAGATCACCTCCGGCCTGCCTCGCCAGCTTGAGCCCGGAGATCAGCGCCCCCAGGCCCGACGAATCGATGAACTCCGTTGCCGACAAGTCGACGACCAACCGGGTGTTGCCGTCCTCGATGAGGCCGTGTAGTTCCTTGCGCAGCGCCGGCGCCGCCACCATGTTGAGCCGCCCCTCGGGTTTGACCACCACTGCGCCGGAAGCCGTCGTACGCCTACTGGATTCAGTCACTTCTCGCCTTCCGCTTCATGGCCGCGATATCGCACCGCCTGGAACACCACGCTCAAGATGATCAGGTCGAAGAGCACCCAGAATAGATTCACTCCGACGCCCAGCACCGAGATTGCGCCGAAATACAACTGGACGATTCCGATGACGGAAGCGACCACCAATAACCCCATCGCGGCCAGTTGCCACTTCACCAACCCCCATGGAATCGAGCCGACACCCTGCCGGGTCTTGGGCGTGACCGCGAATCCGAGCGGCCGGTCGAAATAAACGTTGCGAAATGCCGTGATACACGCCTTGATCCAAACCGGGAACAGCGCAAGGCTGTACTGCTGTCCTCGCCACGTCGGTGTACCCCTGCTGACGACGATGAACAGGAGCTGGTTGAGGATCAGGAACGGGATCAACCTTCCGAAGAAGTCCCAGCTGTATGCCTGCACGGGCATGACGTTGAAGATCAGAAAGATTGCCGGAGCGGCGATGTAGGCCAACGCTGCGAAGCCGGCGAGGTAGCTCCACATCGTCGCGAAGTACATCAACCGCTGTCCGATACTCAGACCCTTCACGAACAACGGGTTCTCTTTCAGCATCACCTGAATCGTGCCCTGGGCCCACCGAAGCCGCTGCGTGAGCATGGTCCGCACGTCGTCGGGCGCCAGCCCCTTCGCCAGGATTTCGTGGTGGTACGCCGATTTCCAGCCCAGCGCGTGCATGCGCATGCAGGTGGCCATGTCCTCCGTCACCGAGATCGTGGCCATCGGCAACATCGGTTGGGCCTCGTCGTCCCGGCCGACGTCGACCGCACGGATCATGGTGCGGATCGACTCCAGCGCCCCCAGCGGTGACCACTCGCGCCCGGCCAGTGAGTCCAGCGCCTCGTCATCGAAGATGACTGCGGTGTCAAGGTTCTCGCCGTGCCCGCTCAGCGCTGCGATAGCGTCGAGGTCGGCGCGCATGGATCGGACATCGGCGTCCACCAAGCTCTTCGCCGCCTCGTCGACGCGCTGCTGAAAGATGTAGGTGATGTCGGCGAGCGGTTGCTTGTTCTTCACCGCGGCGCGGGCCTCGCGAGCGGCGTCCTCCACGCTCTTCAGGGCGGCTAGCGCACCGGTCTGGTCCTTGCCGACGTTGCGCTTGGCCTTCTTGAGGATCTTGCGCGAGGTGTAGAGCGCGCGTTTGATGCCGTCCTCGACCGCGCGCACGTACCCGGTGACGCCGAGTTGCATCAGCGCATCGCGTCGCAGAACGGCGTTGGATCCGCAGAAATAGGCAGCATTCCAACCGTCTTTGCCTTGCTGGATCGGGCCGTAGAACAGCGGCGCCTGGCTGCCGAGCGGGTCGGAGAACGGGACGTTGATGAAGTATTGCGGCGTCTGTACCAACGCCATCTTCTCGTCGCGGAAATATCCCAGCGTGCGGTCGAGGATCTCCGGTTCCGGCACCTGATCCGCGTCGAGGATCAGGATGAACTCACCATCGGTCTCCAGGAGCGCGTTGTTGAGGTTTCCGGCCTTCGCGTGACGCGGTTTGTCCAGCCAATGCGACGACCGGACCAGATAGCCGATCCCGCGATCGGCGGCAGCCTGCGCCAACTCGTCGCGTTCCCCGTCGTCGAGAATGTAGGTCTGATGTGGATACCGAATGCGCTGCGCCGCTTCAGCTGTCGCGATCACCATGTCGATGGGTTCGTTGTACGTGGTGATGAACACGTCGACCGTCGCGCCCTCGGGAGGCGGTGGCGGCCTAGGCCGCCGGCGCAGTTGCCACATCGTCATACCAAACAGCAGCGAGTCGATGAGGCTATAGGTCTCGGCCAAGACGAGAGGGACGGCGATCCACCACGCCGACCAGTTCGTCGAGGCGAGCCATCGCCAGACAACATAATTGATGCCCAACGCCGCCGTTACCACGATCAGCAGTCGCAGCCACGGTGACGGCGTGGTTCCTTCGGACGAATGCTTGTGTGTCATGGTCCGTCCCGGCGTACCGCGATCAAGGTCACGTCGTCGAGCGGCGGCTTCCTGGTGGTCAAAGCCCCCACCGCGGCACAGAGCTCACCCGGCTGTGCATGGGCGGCAATGAAATTCAGGATGTCCTGCTCAACGGCTGAGCGCCCCAATAAGTCCAGCGACCCGTCCGAGGCAACCACGAGCATGTCTCCCGGTTCCAAGACCGTCTCCTGTGTTCCCCAGGTGTCGCCGGGTACGACACCCATCGGAAGCCCACCTGCGGGTAAGCGTTCGACCGCACCGGATCGCCTCAACACCGCGGCGATTCCGTGGCCGACGTCGACGTACTGCACCCGGCCGGTCATCGTGTCCAGCCGGACATGAAAAATCGTCACGAAGGTCTCTGTGCGACTGAAGTCTTCGCTCAACTGGCTGGCCACCGAGTTGATCGCCGCAGACAGATCGGCGTCGTGCGCCACCTGATCGACGGCGCGCGACGCTCCCCTCAGCGCCGACCGCACACTCGCGGTCAGCAGCGCCGCCCCCAACCCCTTGCCCATCACATCGGCGACAGTGAACACCGCGCCGCGTTGAACGGGGTAGTAGTCGTAGAAGTCACCGCCGACCGCGAAGGCGGGCGAACACATCGCACAAACCGAGTAGCCCGGGAGGTCGTCGATCACCGGAGGCAGGAGCAAACGCTGGATGGCGGCCGCCCGCTCCAAGTCGTCGGACCGTTCGAGTTCGCGTTGCGCCCATACGGCGAGCTGACGGAAGACCTCGCGCTGCCGACCGTCGAGCGAACGCGGTTTCAGGTCGTAGATGCAGAAGGTGCCGACCGCATGGCCGCCGGGCCCGAACAGCGGGTAGCCGGCGTAGAACCGGATCCCGTTCTCGGCGGCGATCGCCGGCAGCGCGGCAAATTCCGGCTCGGCGGTGAGGTCGTCGACGATCAGGGCCGGTTCCGAGGGCTTGTCGTAGGTCCGCGCGATCGTGGCGCGGCACACCGAGGTCTCCCGCGGTCCGGTGATCTCCAAGCCCTCCCCCACCGCCTGTTTACACCATTGCCGGTCACGGTCGATGAAGTTGATGTACGCCCTTGGCACATCGAGGATCAGCTGCGCCAATCGGATGATGCGATCGAAACGTTCCTCCGCCGGGGTGTCGAGGATGTCGAGTTGCGCCAGCGAATGAAGCCTCTGCTCCTCGAGTTCGGCCGGGAGAACGTAGCGGTCGTGAGTTACCTCTGGAGTCATGACACCAACCGCATATCGCGCATCGCCTCGGCCATCGCCGCGGCCGACTCCGGGGTGCTCTCGATCCGCCAGTCGGTCTCCTTGGCGTGATCGAACCAGACGAATCCGACCACATCGCTCTGGCGGCGGAGGAACTCGAAGAAGGTCGCTATCCATTCGGCCTTGCTGCCGCCGGACTCGGCGCAACCGACTTCGGCGATCAGGATCGGCTTGTCTGAGGCGATCGACCGCAACTCGTCGAGGGTCGCGCCGAACAGTTGCTCCGGCGAGATCCAGCTCGTCGCGGACAGGCAGGTTCCCCAGTTGTATCCGTCCACGCCCAGTACGTCGACGTACTCGTGGCCGGGATACCAGTCCGAGAGGGTTTCGGCGGCCGCGACCGCCGTCGGCGCCCATATCCAGTCGACGTTGCCGACCCTTCGTTCGGTGAAGATGTCGTGTACGTGCCTCCATGCGCTGACGTATGCCGCCGGCGGGGTGCCGCCCGCCGATGTCCAGGGATACCAGTCACCGTTGAACTCGTGCGCGAGCCGGATGAAGACGTGGCGCCCCCATTCGCCGATCTCGTCGGCCCAGCGGTAGATGTAGTCATCGAGGGCGCCCGCGAGTAGCGCTTTCATGACGGCAGGCGACCGATCGTCGGTCCAGCACCACGGCTCCCAGGAGACGATGGGTTCGGCGCCGCTGTACGTCACGACGGCCATCGCCGACACCGGCGGCGGAGCAAAGAAATCCTCGAACGCCATCACCATCTCGGGGCGCTGACCGACGGCGTCGGCGACAGCTTGTAGCTCCCGGCCCGCCGTGAATCCGCCCGGTGTACTGACGCCGAAACGCACGGCCAGCGGATCCACGAGCACTCCCCCTTGACGTCGACCGAGGTGACTCACATGTTCCCCGCCGCGCCATCGTCGCAAACTCCGAACCTCGTCATCGACACAATCGGAGGAAACGTCGCCCCGCCGCAGCTGTTGATTCCCGAGCCGAGTGGGTACCGATCGCATCGGGAGGTAATCTCAGCATCTGATTCACCGCAAGAACGGGGACGCGATATGGACCTCGTGCTCGGCCTGTCGATGACGTCCAGCACGGTTCGGTGGGTCCTCGTCGAGGGCACCACCGGGGAAGGCGCCACCGTCGACCGCGGTTCGTTCGACTTCGACGCTGCTGTCGATCCCGACGACCTCCTCAATGTGGCGCTCGCCGACGTCTCCGACAGCCCCATCCACGCCATGGGCGTCACCTGGACCAACGAGGCAGAGGATGTCGCGTCCGGTGTGTTGAGCGCCCTCATCGCGCGGGGGTACGACAACGCGATCGCGATCTCCGAGCTGGAGGCGGGTGACGTGCTGGCCGCGGGCATCGCCGAGATCGCCGACTACGACGACGTCGCGGTGTGCATCGTCGAACCCGACGCCGCGGTGGTCGCGATGGTCAACGGCGAGGGCGTGACCGTCGACCGCATCGCCAGACCCCTCGACGGCGCGGACGTGGTCGAGCTGCCCAGCAGCGTGATCGCCATGCTCGAACTCAACGAATGGCAGCCGCAGTCAATCTTCGTGGTCGGTTCGGCCCGCGACGTGGATCTGGTCACCTCCACGCTCGGCGACGTGACGGATTCCCCGGTCTTCTCCGCCGCGGAGGCCGACCTGGCCCTGGCCCGCGGAGCGGCGCTGGCAGCGGCGCGTGCGGTCAACCGATTGGACGCCAAGGTCGCGAAGCGGCCGTCGAAGATCGGCGCGCTGGCGTCGGTGCTCGCCGCGGCGGTGGTGACCTTCGTGGTGTCGACGTCGGCGGCGGTCGGCCTGAGCCTGACCGGCGACCGGCAGTCTGCGGATCAGCAGGAAGACCCCGTGACCGTCGCGGAAGAGACGGCCCAGAAGATCGAGAACAAGGTCGAAGGAAAGAAGGCGACAACGCCGGCCGAGGCGAGGCCGGTCGTCGCACAGACAATCGCCGTGGCCGCACCTCCGCCGCCCGCGGCACCCGTCGTCGAACCGGTCTACGAACCGCCGGCCTACATTCCGCCGGCAGCGGAGTACACCGCACCCGAGCCGGCGTACACACCGCCGGTGCCCGCCGAGGCCCCTCCGGCCTACACCCCGCCGCCGGTCTACGCGCCTCCGCCGGCGCCGGCCTACGTGCCGCCGCCGCAGAAGCCGCGCCTACGCGACCGCATCATCGAGCGGATCCCGATCATCAACCGGTTCCACGAACCGGAATATCCGTACGGCCGCTAGTAGCTACGGGCAAGCGGCGGGCGCATCGTCACGCACCGCGCGGTCAGCGGGCAACGTATAGGTGACCGTAGCCTCTGCGTGGTCAAATCCCTTGTTGGACACCACATGTGGAATACCGGCGGGGACGAAAATGGCTTGTCCGGCGCCGAATACCGCGGGAGCGCAACCGCCGCCGGCCGTCTGCAGGGTCACTTCGCCGCCGTTGATCACCGAGTACTCCGGACCGGGATGGGTGTGCCAGCCGCTGCTCGACGCCGGGGCGAGCCCCAGGTTCTGCACGTAGAGGGTCGTCGGCTGACCCACGGAGACGATCGCGATGGGAGCATCGGTCGTGCCCTTGGCGAGGTCGGTGCGCTCGATGTCGCCCTCCGCGGGTGTCGCACTCGCGGCCGGCGCGATCGCGATGGTTGTAAGCGTTAGAGCTGCGGCGACGGTAGGTAACCGGTTCATCGCCGCATTATCCGACAGTTGGGCCTACGGCACCGGCTGGTAAGGATTCTGCGGGACCTGGATGGGGATCGGGACCGGCACGAACGGCACGGTCAGGTAGGTGGTCGTCATCGCCGTGGTGGTCGGCGTGGCGATGGTGGTCGTGGTCGTGGTGGGCGGTGTCGTCGTCGTGGTCGGAGTGGTGGTGGTCGTCGACGGCGTCGTCGTCGTCGTTGTCGTGGTTGTCGTTGTCGTGGTGGTGGTGGTGGTGGTCGTCGGCGGGGTGGCGATCGCACTGACCAGCGCCACCGGCAGTACCGGTGTGACCGAGGCTCCGCGCACCGGGCCTGTGCCTCCACCGTCCGCGCCGCAGCCCGAACCCGTCACCGCCGAGGCGCCGCCGCCCCCCGTCGAGACCGTCACGCTGGCACCGCCCCCGCCGCCGGTCTACGCGCCTCCGCCGGCGCCGGCCTACGTGCCGCCGCCGCAGAAGCCGCGCGTACTCGACCGC
>NZ_LZJE01000071.1:0-734 GCF_001666865.1 Mycobacterium sp. E136 | reverse complement strand
CCGCTGAGAACCGTGGTCTGGGGGACGGGCGGCGTCGGGTCGATCGCGATCGATGCGATCCGGAGCAGGCCCGACCTGGATCTCGTCGGGGTGTGGGTGCACTCCCCCGAGAAGGACGGCAAGGACGCGGGTGAACTCGCCAACGGGCAGCCGATCGGGGTGGCCGCCACCACCGATGCGGATGCGCTGATCGGGCTCAAACCCGATTGTGTCATCTATTCGGCCAGCGGGCCGGAACGTGATGCGCTGGCCGTCCCGGACTATGTGAGGCTGCTCAGCGCAGGGATAAACGTGGTGACCACCAGCACCACCCGCCTGGTCAACCCCCACGCCTACGAACCGGTCGAGTGGCGCGACCAGTTGTCCGCGGCCGCCAAGGAGGGCCAGGTCTCGTTGTACGCCTCGGGGATCGAGCCGGGCTTCGTCGCCGACTACCTACCGCTGGTGCTGAGCACACAGTCGTCGCAGATCGAGAAGATCCACGCCTACGAGATAGGCCTGTACGACGACTACGGTGTTTCCGACATCATGAGCGACGCTTTGGGATTCGGCCGACCGCTCGACTACCAGCCGTGGATCTCATTTCCCGGGGCGATCGCCGGCGAATGGCAAGGCCAGATCCGCATGGTCGCCGAGGCCCTCGGCGTCGAGATCCAAGAGGTCCGCGGCACCCTCGACCGCCGCGTCACGGACCGCGACATCGAGGTGGCGTTCGGCACTATCGAGGCGGGGAC
>NZ_LZJE01000070.1:0-3672 GCF_001666865.1 Mycobacterium sp. E136 | reverse complement strand
CGGTCCTTCCCACCCGATGCCGGCACAACGCACGAATGCCAGCCCGAAGACGGCAGCGTCTGCAGGAGCCAGACACCAGATGAGAAGACCCAACCACCGCAACGCGGCGATTACCACCCTGACACTGAGCGTCTGCACACGACACGCCGCGAAATGTCGACACTCCGCGCACGCTCGGCGGCCACGAGCGTGCGCAAAGGCGGTTCTGATCGCGCTGAACCTAACCGGTGACGGCGCTGCGCACGCAGGGCAGCATTTCGGGGTGACTCGTGTGATCCGCTTCAACGCCTTCGACATGAACTGCGTCGCCCACCAATCCCCCGGGCTCTGGAAACACCCCGACGACCAGTCGTGGCGCTACAAGGACCTGGAGTACTGGACCGAACTGGCCAAGCTGCTCGAGCGCGGACGCTTCGACGGGTTGTTCATCGCCGACGTGCTCGGCACCTATGACGTCTACGGCGCCAGCGACGAGGCCGCCATCCGGCAGGCCGCCCAGATCCCGGTCAACGACCCGATGCTGCTCGTATCGGCGATGGCGTTGGTGACCGAGCACCTCGGTTTCGGCATCACGACCGGAACCGGCTTCGAGCATCCCTATCCGTTCGCCCGCCGCATGTCGACGCTCGACCACCTCACCAAGGGCCGGATCGGCTGGAACGTCGTCACCGGGTACTTGCCCGCCGCGGCCCGCAACATGGGCCAGACCGATCAGCCCGCGCACGACGCCCGCTACGACCACGCCGACGAGTACCTCGAGGTGCTCTACAAGCTGTGGGAAGGGTCGTGGGAGGACGACGCGGTGGTGCGCGACGCCGCCCGCGGGGTCTTCACCGAACCGGACAAGGTGCACCACATCGGCCATCAGGGAACGCATTTCAGCGTCCCGGGTGTCCACCTGTCCGAACCGTCCCCGCAGCGCACTCCGGTGATCTACCAGGCCGGGTCCTCGCCACGCGGTGTGCGGTTCGCCGCGGAGAACGCCGAGGCGATCTTCACCGCGTCCCCGACGAAAGAGATTCTGCGCCAGACGGTCAGCACCATTCGCCAGGAACTCGAGATCGCCGGCCGCGACCCGTACAGCGTGAAGATCTTCAACTTGTCGACGATCGTCACCGCCGCCACCGACGAGGAAGCCCATAGCCGCCACGCCGAGTACCTGTCCTACGGCGACCCCGAGGGTGCGCTGACGTTCATGTCCGGATGGATGGGCGTCGACCTGTCGCGCTACGGGCTCGACGAACCGGTCGGCAACGTCGACTCCAATGCGATCCTGTCGGCGGTCGCGGCGTTCCAGTCCGCCGACCCTGACGGCCGCGAGTGGGCCGTCCGCGACATCGCCGAGTGGGGCAAGATCGGCGGCATGGGCCCGCGCTTCGTGGGTTCCGGTGTACGCGTGGCGGATACGTTGCAGGAGTGGGTCGAAGAGACCGACGTCGACGGGTTCAACCTCGCCTACGCGATCACGCCCGGCTCGTTCGCGGAGTTCGTCGACCACGTCGTTCCGGTGCTCACCGAGCGCGGCGCGTACCAGACGTCCTACACGGCAGGTACGTTGCGCCGCAAGCTGCTCGGCAACGGCGACCGGCTGCCCGAGGACCATCGCGGTTCCCGCTATCGTGTCGGCGGGCCGCTCTCGACCATCATCGACCGGCCGTCCACGGTGCCGTCTTCCTCGGCATCGGTGGCGTCCCAGCCGACCCGCGGCCGTTAAGGAGTCATCGCGTGACCATCCAATTGCATTGGTTCCTACCCACTTACGGCGACAGTCGACTGATCGTCGGCGGCGGCCACGGCATGCCCGCCGGTGCGGCACACGGTGATCGGGACGCCTCGATCGACTACCTGGGTTCGATCGTGCGTGCCGCCGAGTCATTCGGTTTCACCGGCGCCCTGATCCCGACGGGCGCGTGGTGCGAGGACGCGTTCATCACCGCGTCGCTGCTTGCCCGCGAGACGACGTCGTTGGCGTTCCTGGTCGCGTTCCGGCCGGGCCTGGTCAGCCCGACACTGTCGGCGCAGATGGCCGCGACGTTCGCGCGCCACGCACCCGGCCGCATTCTGCTCAACGTGGTGGTGGGCGGCGAGGCTCACGAACAGCGGTCGTTCGGCGACTATCTCGACAAGGACGGCCGCTACCAGCGCTGCGACGAGTTCTTCGAGGTGGTGCGCAGACTGTGGGCCGGCGAGACGGTCTCGCTGGAGGGTGAACACATCCGCGTCGAGGAGGCCGCGCTGCCCACGCTGCCGAATCCGGTGCCGCCGTTGTACTTCGGCGGGAGCTCCGCGGCAGCGGGACCGGTCGCGGCCCGGCACGCCGACGTCTATCTGACGTGGGGGGAGCCGCCGTCGGCGGTGCGCGAGAAGATCGAGTGGATCCGCGGCCTGGCGGCCAAGGAGGACCGGCAGGTCCGCTTCGGCATCCGGTTGCACACGATCTCGCGGGACAACTCTGACGAAGCGTGGGCGCAGGCCGACCGGCTCGTCGCGGCGCTGGACGAGGAGACGGTGCGCAACGCGCAGAAGGGGTTGCACCGCAGTCAATCCGAGGGTCAGAAGCGGATGCTGGCGCTGCACGAAGAGCATCGGCGCAACGGCAGTTGGCACGACGCCCGCTCGCTCGAGATCGCGCCGAACCTGTGGGCCGGCGTGGGCCTGGTCCGCGGCGGTGCGGGCACCGCGCTGGTCGGCAGTCACGCCGAGGTCGCCGAGCGCATCGCCGAATACGCCGACATCGGCATCGACGAGTTCATCTTCTCCGGCTACCCCCATCTGGAGGAGCTGTACTGGTTCGGTGAGGGCGTCGTGCCGATCCTGCGCGAGCGCGGGCTGTTCCGACGTGAGTACCGGCACACCACGCTGCGGGGCCACCTCGGGCTGTCACGGGTGCCGGACCGAAGCGGCAGGTCGACGCGCGACGGGAATGTGGTCGGCGTCGCAGCGGTTGGCTGAGTCATGGGCAGAATGACGACCGATCAGCGCGAGAAGTTCCTGGCCGACGTCCACGTTGGTGTCATCGCCGTCGAGCGGCCCGACCGGGCGCCGTTCAGCGTGCCGATCTGGTACGGCTACAAACCCGGCGGTGAGGTGCTGCTGTGGACGGAGGAGTCGTCGCTCAAGCACCGGCTCATCAAGGCCGCCGGCCGGTTCTCGATCACCGCGCAGGACGAGGCGCCGCCGTATCGGTATGTGACGGCGGAGGGCGACGTCGTCGGTATCGATCGGGCCGAGGACGCGATTGGCCGGGAGATCGCGATCCGCTACCTCGGCGAGGACGACGGCAATGCGTTCGCCGACCAGAACCTCACGCCGACGTCGGTCGTCATCCGGATGCGCCCGAAGCGCTGGCTGAGCTTCGACTACTCGACGGAGTAGCGCTCGGAGGCTGGCCGCGAGCGTGCGTGTTTGTACGCAACACACCGCTGATTCTCGACACTTTGCGCACCGTCGCGGTCGGGAGGTGTGCGTTCTTCCGCATTGGCCCCGCTAGGTACTGCGACTTCTGCGGGATGGTCGTGATTTCCGATCGATCGCAGCCCTGCCGCAGAAGTCGATGAGCTGGCATCTGCATCTGTCGTCGTGCACGCTCAGCCGGCCGCGAGCGTGCGCAAAGTGCCGACAATGCGCGGCGTGTCGTGTGCAAACACGCACCCTCGCGCCACATGAAGGGCC
>NZ_LZJE01000069.1:0-691 GCF_001666865.1 Mycobacterium sp. E136 | reverse complement strand
TAATTTGTGTTCGGCGGTGTCCTACTTTTCCGCCCGTGTGGGGCAGTATCATTGGCGCTGGCAGGCTTAGCTTCCGGGTTCGGGATGGGTCCGGGCGTTTCCCTGCCGCTATTGACCGCCGTAACTCTATTCACTTTTTGTAGTGTCCCCCGGTGTGTGGGGGTGGGTGTGTTTTGGTGGTGGGGTGTGTTGCGTGTGGTTGGTACGCGTGGATGGGTGTGGTTGCGAGTGTGTGTAAGTTTTCGGCCGGTTAGTGCCAGTTCCCTGAACCCATTGCTGGGCGTGTAGGTCTGGTCTATCGATCCCGTGGTCTGCGGGGGGCCTTATCCCACTGAAATGGGTGAGAAGCCTGGTCTTGGAGGGGGTTTCCCGCTTAGATGCTTTCAGCGGTTATCCTGTCCGAACGTGGCTATCCAGCGGTGCCCCTGGTGGGACAACTGGTGTACCAGAGGTTCGTCCGTCCCGGTCCTCTCGTACTAGGGACAGGTTTCCTCAAGCTTCTGACGCGCGCGGCGGATAGAGACCGAACTGTCTCACGACGTTCTAAACCCAGCTCGCGTGCCGCTTTAATGGGCGAACAGCCCAACCCTTGGGACCTGCTCCAGCCCCAGGATGCGACGAGCCGACATCGAGGTGCCAAACCATCCCGTCGATATGGACTCTTGGGGAAGATCAGCCTGTTATCCCCGGG
>NZ_LZJE01000068.1:0-35228 GCF_001666865.1 Mycobacterium sp. E136 | reverse complement strand
GTGGCGCGCCACTCCGAAAGCACTCCGGACTCCAAGGCCGCCAGGGTGTAGGGCATCTCATCGACCAGGGCCGTGGCGAAACCGAGATGACGGCCGCCCTGCACCGGCGCGTCACGACGTGCCAACGCGACCTCGCTTGCCAGGCCACGGCCCCGACGGTTCGCCGGCACACCCGCGGCCTCCTCGGCAGCGCGGCGCTTCGCCTTCCACAACGCGGTCGCGCGGGCCTGTGCTGCGGCGGCCGACGACTTCAATCGCTCGAACCGCTCGACCGCCTCCCGCAGGTCCGCCTCCGAGGCGGCCGGGTCGATATCGAACAGACTTTCGAACATGCACAAGACGCTACACGCGGCCACCGACAAGCGGCGTCGTGCCTGGTCAGGCCTGTTGAGCGGACGAGCTCAGCCCAGCCAGGCACCGATACGACGCAGCGCCTCCTCGATGTCCGACGACGGCCCCGCGAACGACAGCCTGACGAAGGAACCGCCACGGGTCGGATCGAAGTCGATGCCGGGCGCGATCGCAACTCCGGTGTCGGCGAGCAATTTCGAACAGAACGACAACGAATCCGAGGTCAGGTGCGAGACGTCGGCGTACACATAGAACGCACCATCGGTGGGAGCCAGCCGGTCGATTCCCAGGGCGCGCAAGCCGTCGAGCAGCATCGCGCGGTTGGCGGCGTAATGGTGGAGCAGTGCGTCGGATTCGGCGATCGACTCCGGGGTGAACGCGGCGACCGCGGCGTACTGCGGCAACGTGGGTGGGCAAATCGTGAAGTTTCCGGTCAAACGGTCGACCGCGCGCCGGAGTTCGTCGGGAACGAGCAGCCAGCCGAGCCGCCACCCCGTCATCGCGAAGTACTTCGAAAAGCTGTTCACCACAATCGAATCCCGCGATGTCGCCCAGGCGCAGCTCGCGGTCGGCGCACCCTCGTAGACCAGCCCGTGATACACCTCATCGCTGATTAGCCTTACGCCCCGCGACGCACACCAGGAAGCGATCGCGGACAGTTCTTCGGACGGAATCACCGTGCCGGTGGGGTTGGCGGGGCTGGCGACGATGACACCGTTGACAGGCGGGTCGAGACTCTCGAGCATCTGCACCGTCGGCTGGAAGCGCGTCTCGGGACCACATGGCATCTCGACGACCTCACAGCCCAGCGCGGAGAGGATGTTGCGGTAGCAGGGGTAGCCCGGGCTCGCGATCGCGACCCGGTCACCGACGTCGAAACAGGCGAGAAACGCCAACAGGAATCCACCCGACGAACCGGTGGTGATCACCACGTCGTCGGGATTCACGTGCAGCCCATGCCGATCCAGGTAGGAACTCGCAATCGCCGCACGCAGCTCCGGGATCCCGAGCGCGACCGTATAACCCAGGACGTCGGTCTCCAGGGCCGCCTTGGCCGCCGCCCGAACTGCCGTTGGGGCACCCGCGCTGGGCTGGCCCGCGGACAGGTTCACGAGGTCACCATGACTGCGCTGGCGCTCGGCGGCGGCCAGCCACACATCCATGACGTAGAAAGGCGGTATTCCGGCACGCAGCGATGCGCTCACGGGTCCAACGCTAGAACACTTCGGATTCGAGCCTGCGCAGGTAGTCGCGCGCAGGACCGAGCAGCTGGGCGCTACTGTGCGCACGCTTGAAGTACAGCTGGATGTCGTGCTCCCAGGTGATCGCGATGCCGCCGTGCATCTGGACCGCCTCCGCGGCGACCTTCGTGAAGGCCTCGCTGGCCGTGAACCGGGCCAGCGCTGCCGACGTCGGTGACGGCGCGGCGATCGCCTCGTCGACGACGGCGCGTGCGCTCTGCACAGCGACGTAGAGGTCCGCCATTCGGTGTTTGAGCGCCTGGAAGCTGCCGATCGGTCTGCCGAACTGCACCCGGTCCTTGGTGTACTGCACGGTGAGATCGAGGCAGCGCGACGCGGCGCCTATCTGCTCGGCGGCCAGCAACAGCGCCGCGGTGTCGGCGAGGCCCGGGTCCGCGCCGATGTCGACGGTCTCGTCCGCATCGAGGCGAGCCAGCCGGCGCGTCAGGTCCATCGCCTCGACACGTTGCGCGGTGAACCGTGTCCACCTCGACAGCCGGTCGCCGTCGGCGGCGATCACCACATCGGCGATGTCTCCGTGGACCACGTAGCCGGCGTCGAACACGACAGCGCCCAACCGCGAGCCCTCTGCGAGTCCCTCGAGCGCTTCGGCATCGGGTTCGTCCCCCGCCAGGAGGGCCAGCTCGGCGAGGGTGGTGCCCAGCAGCGGCGTCGGCACCAGGGCCTTACCGAGCTCCTCGAGCACGACGGCGGCGTCGGCGAGCTCACCACCCGCACCGCCGAGCTCCTCGGGCACCACCAGGGCCGCGGCGCCCACCTGTTCGCACAGCAGCGCCCACAACGATTCGTCGTATCCGCGTTCGGATTCCATCGCCCGGCGCACCGCAGCGGGCGAGGCGTGTTTGTCCACCAGCGCGGCGACCGTCTCGCGCAGCAGTTGGCGTTCTTCGCTCACGAGAGGGCCTCCAAGACTCGGCGACGGTGCAACGCGGGATCTCCCCATGCCGAGCGCAGCGCCTGAACGCGCAGCAGCCACAGCGACAAGTCGTGTTCTTGGGTGAAGCCGATCGCACCGTGTGTCTGAAGCGCCGACCGCGCCGCGAGCAGAGCAGCGTCGCTGGCCGCGGCCTTGGCGGCGCTGACGTCGCGTGCAGTGTCGGCGGATCCCTCGGCGAGCGACAATGCCGCCCCGTACACCAGCGGGCGGGCCAGCTCCACCGCAATGTGCACATCAGCGAGCTTGTGCTTGATCGCCTGGTAGCTGCCGATCACCTTGCCGAATTGACTGCGCTGCTTGGCGTATTCGACCGACATGTCCAGCATCGCCTGTCCGGCGCCCACCAGCTGGGCCGCCGTCGCCAGGACGCCGAACTCGTAGGCCCGCGCCACGTCGGCGGGCTTGGCGTCGCCGGAGGCATTGACGTCGAACAGCTTTCGGCTCGGATCGACCGATTCATGCTGTGTGCCCGCGGCGCCGTCGTGGACCGCGCTGTCGGTGGCGAGCAGTATCAGCCCCGCGGTGTCGGCGTCGACGGCGCGCGGCACCTGCGGAGGCAGGGCGACCGTCGCGATCAGCTCACCGGACGCCAAGGCGGCGCTGCGCTCATCGTCGGCGAGCAGAACCGGTGCGACCGCGATGGATTCGGCGACCGGCCCGGGCACACACCACCGGCCGAGCCGTTCGGCGGCGACCACCAGATCGACCGGATGGGCGTCGATACCGTCGTATTTCTCGGGCACCAGAAGTGCTGTTACACCGAGATCAGCCAGCTGCGCCCACACCTTGCGGCCCGGTGCGGGGTCTCCGGCGGCCCAGGCCCGAACTGCGCCAGGCAGGTCGGCGGCACCGAGAGCGGCGTCGATGCTGGCGGCGAAATCGCGCTGCTGTTCGTCCAATTCGAAGTTCATGTCATTACTTTCGCGGCAGGCCCAGCAGGCGCTCGGCGATGATGTTGCGCTGGATCTCGTTCGTTCCCGCATAGATCGGGCCACCGAGCGAGAACAAAAGGCCTTCGGTCCAGTTGTCGGCCAGCTCGGCATCCGCCCCCCGCATGTCCAGTGCGGTCTGGTGGATGGCGACGTCGAGGTCGGACCAGAACACCTTGGTCACACTCGACTCGGCGCCCAGCTCGCCACCCGCAGCCACGCGGGTCACGGTGCCGAACGTGTGCAGCCGGTAGGCCTGTGCCTTGATCCAGGCATCGGCGACCCGGTCGGCGATCGCGGGATCGGGGTTCTGTTTCCACTGCGCCACAAGCCGTTCGGCGGGGGCCAGGAATCGGGCGGGGCTTCGCAGCGACATTCCGCGTTCGTTGCTCGACGTGCTCATCGCCGCTCGCCAGCCTTGGTGGACCTCGCCGATGACGTCGTTGTCGGGCACGAAGACGTCGTCGAGGAAAATCTCGCCGAAGCCGGTGTCGCCACCCAGCTGAGCGATCGGGCGGACCGTGACGCCGTCGGCCTTGAGGTCGAACATGAAGTAGGTCAGCCCACGGTGCCGCTCGGCTTCCGGGTCGGACCGGAACAGCCCGAACGCACGCTCGCCGAACGGCGCGCGCGAACTCCAGATCTTCTGGCCGTTGAGCAGCCAGCCGCCGTCGGTCTTGGTGGCGGTCGACCGCAGCGACGCGAGATCGCTGCCCGACTCGGGTTCCGACCAGGCTTGGGCCCAGATCTGCTCGCCGCTGGCCATTTTCGGCAGGACTCGGTCGAGTTGTTCCTCGGTGCCGTGCGCGAACAGCGTGGGGGCCAGCATCGACGTGCCGTTGGCGCTCGCGCGCCCGGGGGCGCCGGCGCGGAAGTACTCCTCCTCGTAGACCACCCACTGCAGCAGGCTGGCGTCGCGGCCGCCGTACTTCTGGGGCCAGGTGATCACCGACAGGCCGGCGTCGAAGAGCACCTTGTCCCAGCGGCGGTGCTGCTCGAAACCTTCGGCGGTGTCGTAGGACTTCGTCGGAAGCGAGTCCCGGTTCTTGGCGAGGAACTCGCGCACCTCGGCCTGGAACTCGAGTGTGGCGTCGTCGAAATTAAGGTCCATCAGGAAGATCCGGCCCTCTCGCGCAGCTGTGGTTTGAGTACCTTGCCCCCGGCGTTCCGTGGCAACGCATCCAGGAACTCCACCGATCGGGGAGCCTTGAAGTTCGCCAAATGCTGCCGGGTGTAGGCGATTACGGTGTCCTCGGCGAGAGTGGCGCCGGGCTTGAGTACGACGTAGGCCTTGCCGACCTCGCCGAGGCGATCGTCCGGCACACCGATCACGGCAGCTTCGGCGACGCCGTCCAACCGTGCCAGCACCTGCTCGATCTCGGCGGGGTACACGTTGAACCCGCCGCAGATGTACATGTCCTTGAGACGGTCGGTGATGCGCAGGTTGCCGTTCTCGTCGACGGTGCCGACATCACCCGTGTGCAGCCAGCCTTCTGGGTCGATGGCCGCGGCGGTGGAGTCGGGGTCGTCGAGGTAACCCAGCATCACGTTCGGACCACGCAGCAGCACCTCGCCCGCGCCGTCCTCTCCCGGATTGTCAATGCGCAGTTCGAAATCGGCGATGGGGCGTCCGGACGTGGTGGCCACGGTGACCGCGTCGTCGTCGGGACGGCACATCGTGCCGAAACCGCTCGCCTCGGTGAGGCCGTAGGCGGTCAGCACGATGTCGATGTCGAGTTCGGTCTGCATACGCTCGATCAACACGACCGGGATCGTGGCGGCACCGGTGACCGCGAACCGCAGCGAGCTCAGGTCGTAGTCGGCGCGCTTGGGATGGTCGAGCAGCGTCTGGTAGATCGTCGGCGGTCCCGGCAGCACGGTGATGCGGTGCTCCTGCACGGCGGCCATCGTCTTCTCGGGATCGAACGTCAGCTGGGGGATGAGCGTGGCGCCGGTCTGCAGGCAGGCGAGGATGCCCGCCTTGTATCCGAAGTTGTGGAAGAACGGGTTGATGCATAGATAGCGGTCGTCGCTGGTGAGCCGGCCGCACTCGGCCCAGGCCGCGGGGGCGTCGAGCGACTGCCGGTGCGCGCACAGCGCGCCCTTGCTGCGGCCGGTGGTGCCCGAGGTGAACAGGATGTCGGACACGTCGTCGGGTTGTACCGCGGCGGCGCGGGTGTCCACCGCATCCAGGTCGGTGCCGGCGGCGATGAAGTCGTCCCAGGTGCCGTCGTCCTTCTCGATCGGCACCCGGACCACGTGGCGTAGCTGCGGGAGGGCGGCGCGGTCGATGGAGGCGGCCTTATCGGCGCCGAGGAACTCACCCGATGCGAACAGCAACGGCGCCCCGGTGCGGGACAAGATGTCGGTGGCCTCGCTCGCGGTGTAGCGGGTGTTGAGCGGGACGACGACCCCGCCCGCGTAGTGGGTGGCCAGACAGGCGACGACCCAGTGCCACGTGTTCGGCGACCAGATGGCGACGCGAGCACCGGTCGTGATGCCGAGGGCGATCATCGCTGCGGCCGCCCTGCGAGCCTCGTCGCGCAGCTGGGCGAAGGTGAAGGTGCGACCGTCTGTGACCAGCGCATCGTGGTCGGAGAACCGGTCGGCGATCCGGTCGAGGACCCCGGGGATGGTCCGCTGATCGTCCGTTGGCCTTCGGCCGTGGCCCCGCGTCATCGAATGCTCCTCTAACAAAGCAAGTGCTTGGTAGGTTAGCCTACAAGGGTGATTGAGGTCGAGGAGTTCCGGGCCGAGGTCCGTGACTGGCTTGCCGCCAACCTCGTCGGCGAGTACGCCGCGCTCAAGGGGCTCGGCGGGCCGGGGCGAGAGCACGAGGTCTTCGAGGAGCGCCGAGCGTGGAATCAGCATCTGGCAGCGGCCGGGTTGACGTGCCTGGGTTGGCCCGAAGAGCACGGCGGGCGCGGGCTGTCGGTTGCGCACCGAGTCGCGTTTTACGAGGAATATGCGATCGCCAACGCGCCGGCAAAGGTCAACCACTTCGGTGAGGAGCTGCTCGGGCCGACGCTGATCGCGTACGGCACCCCCGAGCAGCAGCAGCGCTTCCTGCCGAAGATCCTCGACGTCACCGAGTTGTGGTGCCAGGGCTACTCCGAACCGGGTGCGGGCAGCGACCTCGCCAACGTGGCGACCACCGCCGAACTCGACGGCGACCAGTGGGTGATCAACGGCCAGAAGGTGTGGACGTCGCTGGCGCACTGGGCGCAGTGGTGCTTCGTCGTGGCCCGCACCGAGAAGGGTTCCAAGCGGCATGCGGGCCTGTCGTATCTGTTGGTGCCGTTGGATCAGCCGGGGGTGGAGATCCGCCCGATCGTGCAGCTGACCGGCGATTCGGAATTCAACGAGGTCTTCTTCGATGACGCCCGCACGGATGCGTCGTTGGTGGTGGGCGAGCCTGGCGACGGCTGGCGGGTGGCCATGGGCACGCTGACGTTCGAGCGCGGGGTGTCGACGCTGGGGCAGCAGATCGAGTACGCACGCGAGCTGTCCGGTGTGGCCGAGTTGGCCAAACGCACTGGCGCGGCGGATGACCCGTTGATCCGCGAGCGGCTGGCCCGGTCGTGGGCAGGCTTGCGGACGATGCGGTCGTATGCGCTGGCGACGATGGACGTCGAGCAACCGGGTCAAGACAACGTTTCGAAGCTGTTGTGGGCCAACTGGCATCGCGAGCTCGGCGAGATCGCGATGGACGTACTCGGCCGCGAAGGTCTGGCGCTGACCGACGGCGACTTCAGCGAGTGGCAGCGGCTGTTCCTGTTCTCGCGGGCGGACACCATCTACGGCGGATCGAACGAGGTGCAGCGCAACATCATCGCCGAGCGGGTGCTCGGCCTACCGAGGGAACCAAAAGGGTGACGAAGGATCTTTCCGCAGCTCCGAAAGAGATTGAGGGACACGGCCTGCTGACCGGCAAGGTCGTCGTCGTGACGGCCGCGGCCGGCACAGGCATCGGCTCCGCGGTGGCACGTCGAGCGCTGGCCGAGGGGGCCGACGTGGTCGTGTCCGATCACCACGAGCGACGGCTGGGTGAGACCCGCGATCACTTGCAGGAACTCGGCTTGGGCCGCGTCGAGAGCGTCGTGTGCGATGTCACGTCGACCGCGCAGGTGGATGCGCTGATCGCGTCGACGACGGCGCGGCTGGGCCGGCTCGACGTCTTGGTCAACAATGCGGGCCTGGGCGGACAGACACCGGTCATCGACATGACCGACGAGGAGTGGGACCGCGTCCTCAATGTCACGCTGACCTCGGTGATGCGTGCGACGCGCGCGGCGTTGCGGTACTTCCGCGAAGCCGACCACGGTGGCGTGATCGTCAACAACGCCAGCGTATTGGGTTGGCGGGCACAGCATTCGCAGTCGCATTACGCGGCGGCCAAGGCCGGAGTGATGGCGCTGACGAGGTGCAGCGCGGTCGAGGCGGTCGAGTACGGGGTGCGTGTCAACGCGGTGTCCCCGAGCATCGCGCGGCACAAGTTCCTGGAGAAGACCAGCAGCTCGGATCTGTTGGACCGGCTGTCGGAGGGCGAGGCGTTCGGCCGTGCGGCCGAGCCGTGGGAGGTCGCCGCGACGATCGTGTTTCTGGCCAGTGAGTACTCCAGTTACCTGACTGGAGAGGTGATTTCGGTGTCGAGTCAGCGGGCTTAGCTGGTGACCCGTCTATCGGCGGTCCGCCGCGTGCCCGCTTTGTAGGCGATCAGATAAAGGATTGGGAAGGCACCGAGGGTCAGCACCGTCAAGAGCCCGAGTTGAATTTTCTGTTCAGCGGCGATGGGCCGGCGGGCATCGCGATACCCGAGAGAGATGGCGATGAACACGGCGATGGCACCCCAGCCAACCGGGATCCAGGCCGCGTCGGTCACCGCTCATGTGTACCGAACCTCGGATCGAGAACGCACACGGCAGTAGCCGAGCAAGCGCTTGGTTGATACCCTGTGTCAGTGGGTCAGGTGCCACAGAAGCAACCGTCGGTGAGCCAGCCGCCGACGCGTAGGGATGAGCTGCTCGAGCTCGCGGCGAAGATGTTCGCCGAACGCGGCCTGCGCGCGACGACGGTGCGCGACATCGCCGACTCCGCGGGCATCCTCTCCGGCAGCCTGTATCACCACTTCTCCTCGAAGGAGGAAATGGTGGACGAGGTCCTGCGGGGCTTCCTCGACTGGCTGTTCGCGCGGTACCAGGAGATCGTCGACACCGAGCCCAACCCGCTGGAACGCCTCAAGGGCCTGTTCATGACCTCGTTCGAGGCGATCGAACACCGGCACGCGCAGGTGGTCATCTATCAGGACGAGGCGAAGCGGCTGTCCGGGCAGGAGCGGTTCTCCTACGTCGAGCAGCGCAACAAAGAGCAGCGCAAGATGTGGCTCGACCTGCTCAACCAGGGCGTCGAGGAGGGCTACTTTCGGCCCGACATCGATGTCGACCTGGTGTACCGGTTCATCCGTGACACGACATGGGTTTCGGTCCGCTGGTATCAGCCGGGCGGGCCCCTCACGGCCGAGGAAGTCGGCCGTCAGTACCTCGCTATCGTTCTTGGTGGCATCACAAGAGAGAAGGACTGATCATGGCTGCAGCTTCACAGGCCTATGTCATCGACGCTGTTCGCACCGCAGTCGGTAAGCGCAACGGATCGCTGGCCGGGGTACACCCGGTAGATCTGGGCGCGGCTGGATGGCGCGGGTTGTTCGATCGCGTCGACGTGGATCCCGGCGCCGTCGATGACGTGATCGGGGGCTGCGTGGACGCGATCGGACCGCAGGCCGGCAACATTGCCCGGCTCTCATGGCTAGCGGCCGGCTTCCCCGAGGAGGTGCCGGGCGTCACCGTCGATCGCCAGTGCGGGTCCAGCCAGCAGGCTATTTCCTTTGGCGCACAAGCGATCATGTCCGGAACGGCCGACCTGATCGTGGCCGGCGGAATGCAGAACATGAGCCAGATTCCGATCTCGTCGGCGATGACCGTCGCCGAGCAATTCGGATTCACTTCTCCCACAAACGAATCGAAGAGCTGGCTGCACCGGTACGGGGACCAGGAGATCTCACAGTTCCGCGGCGCCGAGCTGATCGCAGAGAAGTGGAACATCTCCCGCGAGGAGATGGAGCAGTACTCGCTGACGAGCCACCAGCGTGCGCAGGAGGCGATCCGCTCCGGCTACTTCGAGAACGAGATCATTCCGGTCGACGGTTTCGTCACCGACGAAGGTCCCCGCGACACCTCACTGGAGAAGATGGCCGGTCTCAAGACCCTGGTGGACGGCGGCCGGCTGACCGCCGCGATGGCCAGCCAGATCTCCGACGGCGCCAGCGCGGTGCTGTTGGCCTCTGAGCAGGCCGTCAAGGAGCACGGTCTCAAGCCGCGTGCCCGCATTCACCACATCAGCGCCCGCGGCGCGGACCCGGTGTTCATGTTGACCGGGCCGATCCCCGCAACGGAGTACGCGTTGAAGAAGACCGGCCTGTCGATCGACGACATCGACACCGTCGAGATCAACGAAGCCTTTGCGCCCGTCGTGATGGCGTGGCTGAAAGAGACTGGCGCCGACCCCGCCAAGGTCAACCCCAGCGGCGGGGCGATCGCACTCGGCCATCCGCTGGGCGCGACGGGCGCCAAGCTCTTCGCCACAATGCTGAACACGTTGGAGCGCACCGGCGGTCGCTACGGCCTGCAGACGATGTGTGAAGGCGGCGGAACCGCGAACGTAACGATCATCGAACGCCTCTGAGGTCAGCGCGCTCACTTCGTATCAGCTCGCGTATCTCAACGAACCCGTTGTCTCGGCGCGCCTCCAAGATCCATATCAGGGTGATCACGGGCAGCGGAGCGACGGCCGCCCACCAGTTGGCGCTCGCGGGCAGGAGATCGGCGATGACGTCGGCCCTCGAGGTCCCGTTCACCGTTGCCGGGAGCCACTCGTTGAGCAGGACCTCCAACGTGCGGGTCGTTTCGAAGGGACCGATGGTGGTCGCGACAACCCAACTGACACATGAGATCCCGAGCGACCATGGCCATGCCAGCAGCAGCGACTGCCGATCCACCAGCTCGGCGGCGCACCGCACCGTTTCGGCGAGGTAGGCGACGCCCAGCGCCGCCAGCAGCACCCCGATCTGCGCGGTGAGCAGGTCGTCGATGACCGGATGCGCCAACTCGTCGTCGCGACGAGTTGGCAGCCCGATGGCCAGCGCGACGAGCCCGGCAACCAGGGCGAGCGTGGCCAGCCGCGCCGCGGTGTCACTGACGCGGTCGAACGAGTCGACGACCGTGCGGATCACCAAGCGCGACGACGTCGTAGGTTTGGTTCGGTAGAAGACCATCAGCACAAGACCGGAGACGACGATGGCGATGAGCCAAGTCATCACGGCCGTGCCCACCGCGGTCAGGGCCAGCGAACCGACCAGCGGAACCAGCACGTCATCGGTGCTGACACTGCTACGGATGACGACCAGCGGCACGGCGCCGAAGGCGAACACACCGGCAAGGCCCAACATCAACGGCAACGTGAATCTCGTGAGATCGGCGGGATTCAGGTCGAGCTTGCGATTACGGACGGCGTGGATCTCGGTACCCAGCACCGACCGCACATGCGACAGCCAGCGCACCTGTGGTCCGCCGGCCGTCACGAGTGGTCGTGGATGATCACACCGCGGATGTTGCGCCCCGCGAGCATGTCGTCGTAACCCTCGTTGATGTCGTTGAGTTTGTACTCCGCAGTGACGGTTTCGTCGAGCAAGAGCTTGCCGTCGCGATAGAGGTTGAGTAGCCGCGGGATATCGGCGCGCGGATTGGCCTCGCCGTAGAGGCTGCCCAACAGCCGCTTCTGGAACAGCGTCATCATCGCCATCGACAGTGTCGGCGTGACGTCGGCCATCGAGGCGATCGCGGTCATGACGACCGCGCCGCCCTTGCGGATGATGTTCAGCGCCTCGTCGATCATCCGGCCTTCGAGCACGCCCATGGTCAGCAGCGCGGAATCGGCCATCACGCCGCGGGTGAGTTCACCGACCAGCTCCATGGCCTCGGGCATGGACGTCACGAAGTGGGTGGCGCCGAACTCGAATGCCTTCTCCCGCTTGTCCTCCACGAGCTCGACCACGACGATGTGTTCCGCGCCGGCCAGTCGCGCGCCCTGGATCGCACCGCTTCCGATTCCACCGCAGCCGATGATCACGACCGTGTCGCCGGGGCTGACGTCGGCGGTGTTCACGGCCGAACCCCAGCCCGTCATCACCCCGCAGCCCAGCAGGCAGGCCCGGGCCAGTGGAAAGTCGTCGTCGATCTTGACCACCGACGCCTCCGACAGCGTCCCGTATTGGGAGAAACTGCCCACGCCGGAGAGGATTCCGACGTCTTTGCCTTGAACCTTGCGCCGGTATGTGCCGTCGGCCTGGAGACCGACCAGGATCAGCGCGCCGAGGTCGCACAGGTTCTGATGCCCGCTGGCGCACCAGCGGCAGCGTCCGCACGCGGGCAGGAACGAGCTGACCACGTGGTCGCCGACCTCGAGGTCGCGCACGCCCGGCCCCAGTTCGACGACGACACCGGCCCCTTCGTGGCCGCCGATGATCGGCAGCGGCACACCGGCGAAATCACCCGTGACGACGTGGTGGTCCGAGTGGCACAGCCCGGTCGCCTCGAACGAGACGAGCACCTCGCCTTCCTTCGGACCGTCGAGGTCGATCTCCTCGATGCTCCACGGCTCGTTGAGTCCCCACAGGACGGCGGCGTTCGTCTTCATGGGCGCGAGTGTAGGAAACCCGCGCCCGGATTACGGGCGAATCGAAGGCTTACCGTTCAGTGTGCGAGGGCCAGCCCGCCCAGTGCGACGATCCAGCTCGCGAAGCTGCCGACGAGGAAGTATTCGGTGACCTCGTCGATACCGATGCCCCCGTTCTCGCGTGCCTTCTGGGCGTTGATCTCGGGGAAGCGAATGATGCTCTTGGCTGCGACGACGGCCGTCGCGGCAGTGAGTTGGCCCGCCAGGCCCAGACCGAGGATCAGCACCCGCTCCATCGGACCGAGCAGTCTGCCGCCCTTCAGCCGGTCCGAGGCCTGCGGCTCGCCCGCCGGCTTGACCGAACCGACGGAGCCAAGAATCAAGCGCACCAACTGATTTCCGGTCACGAGTTGCATCAGCATCACGCCGATGACCATCAACAGCCGGTCGGGAGACACCGCGATGCCAACCCAGGACGGCCATCTTGCCGCTACGCCGGCCACCTCCGAGCTCCAGCCTGCGAGCAACACCAGCAGTCCGAGGGCACCCCCGAACACGACGAGCGGCGCTATTTGTCGACGGCCGGTGCGCTCGGCTCGCTCGCACAGCAGCACCCAGCCGACGCTTGTGGCCGCGGCCACGATGAGCAGCACAATGTCACCCCACCGCCACAACCCGGCCAGTGCTGCGCAACCGACCACGACAAGGGGCGCCGCCGCAACCGACAACCAGACGCGATCGACAAGTCGCCGAACGACATCGGCGACGCCTATCGCGATCAACAGAACGGCGACCGCACTCACGGCACGTCTCGCAGGTACTGCGCCGCGAGCAGGATCAAGTCCAAGCCGTCGCGGCCCGCGCGTTGGGACACCGCCGACGCGCTGATGCCCTCAGCGGTCGCCATGTCCTTCTTCGTCTTGCCGGTCAACAATCCCTTCACAATCCTCAGTGAGCGGTCATCGAGCGATCCAATCAGGTGGTCCCGACAAATCAGGGCCGCGTTGATCGCGTCGACATCGTGACGGCTTCCGACCTCGGCCCGAAACGACGTACGTACCAGTGCCAGCCCTGGTTGCCGCTGCGCGGAGGCGGTCCACTCGATCGCCTCGCGGGCCGTCCACCAACCCGGCCCATCCTGGATACCCGACTCCGAGTCCAGCACCGTGACGGCGCCCCAGCCGATACCGAACCTCACATCGATCTCGGGGGCGACGGCCATTCGGACGACCAAAGCCGCTTCGATCGCCGCGCCCACCGTCGGATAGCTGCCCTGGAACTCGTCACCGACCGTGAACGCGGCCGCGTCGATGGCTCCGCCGGCGACCTCAGCGAGCGCATTGCTGAGCGTGCGGTGCGTGGCCGTGCGATCGGCGGCGCGGCGCGAACCGACCACATCCCCGATCAACGTGGCCCGAGGACCCGATGAAGCAGTGCCCTTCAGTCTTGCCATATGAAGACTATAGCTTCACTTTGGCAAATTTAAGAAATATACTTCACTCGATATAGGCGTTGGCGCTCTGCAGACGTGTGATGGCGTCGGCCACGATCGTGTCGATCAGCTCGGCGCACGACGGCAGATCGTCGAGGATGCCCGCGACCTGACCGGAGGCGAGCACGCCCGCGTCGGTATTGCCTTCGACCAGGCCGGCTTTGAGCAACATCGGCGTGTTGGCCGCCATCACCACCTGCGACCAGGTCAACTCCTTGCCGTGCCGCATCTCCAGGCCGTCGCGGATCATCGACCGCCACGTCATGCCCGACATCTTCTTGAACTTCTGCGCGTTGCGGACGGCGGCGGTGAACCCACGCAGCTGTGACCCGCTTTCCAGCTTCTCGACCAGGCCGGTGCGCAGCACCCGGTGCGGCATGCCGTCGACGCGGGTCGACACGACGGTGCCGTCCAGGCCCGATTCGAGGTACCGCCGCTTGACCGCATCCGGGACCGTGGAATCCGACGTCAGCAGGAAGCGAGTGCCCATCGCGACGCCCGCGGCGCCGTAGGACAGCGCCGCCGCGAGCCCGCGGCCGTCGAAGAAGCCGCCCGCCGCCACCACGGGGATGTCCACCGCGTCGAGCACCGACGGCAACAGCAGCGTCGTCGCGATCGGCCCGGTGTGACCGCCGCCCTCTCCGCCCTGCACGATGACTGCGTCGGCACCCCAGCCCGCCACCTTCTTGGCATGCTTGGCCAGCCCGACCGACGGAATCACCACGACCCCGGCGTCTTTGAGCTTGGCGATCAAATCGGGTTTGGGTGCGAGCGCGAACGAGGCGACCTTGACGCCCTCGCGGATCAGCAGGTCGATGCGTTCTCCGGCATCGCCCGCATCGGCGCGGATGTTGATGCCGAACGGTTTGTCGGTGGCGCTCTTGACCTTGGTGACCGCGGTCTGCAGTTCCTCGAGGGTCATGGTCGCCGATGCCAGGATTCCGAGACCGCCGGCGTTGGAGGTCGCGGACACCAGCCGTGCACCGGCCACCCAGCCCATACCGGTCTGGACGACCGGATGTTCGATGCCGACGAGTTCGGTCAGCGGTGTGCGCAGCTTGGCCTTGCCCGGGTCGCTCACCGTATTTCCTTGTCCCGCAGTCCCTTGGGGTCGATGACCTCACGGATCAGCTTCTGCTCGTCCTCGGTGGGCAGCCGGGTCTGTTCGGCGGAGTCCAGGCCGTGCACCTCGAACGAGGTGTTCTCGGCGACCTGTTCGGGCTCGATGCCGGGATGCAGCGACACCGCTCGCATCTGATGGTCTGGGCCGTTGAAGTCGAATACGCCGAGGTTCGTCACCACGCGGTACACATTGACGAACCGATACGCCGGATTCTCGGGATCGACCTTGTCCCAACCGATCCCGGAAACGATGTCGACGGAGTCGCCGAAGACTCGCTTCGAATGGTTGCCCACCCAGTAACTCGTCGCGTGGTTGATGGTGTTGCCCGGTGCGCCGCGGACGCCGAACATCTGGCGGGTCGGATGCTGCAGCGGCCCGAACGCCGACAGATTCTGGTTGCCGTATCGGTCGATCTGGTTGGCGCCCATGACCACGTGACGCCGTCCCCAGGCCAGCGTCTCGAAGACCCGGCCGAACGGCATCCATCCCTCGATCGCGCCCGCGGCGCCGATCGCCGGGGTGTCGGCGAGCAGGCGGGCCTCGCCATCGGTCAGCAGGATGTCAGGGGAGAACGTCAGGCGGGCCAGGCGAGCGCCGATCGAGACCATCGTGGTCATCGGGCTGACCATGATCTCGCCTGCGTCGCGGAACAATTCGGCGCACGCGATAGCGCACACCTCTGCGCGGGACACCGACATCACACCGCCTCCTGGAACTTGCGCACCGCCGCCTGGTAATCGGCCTCCGTGCCGGACAGATATGTCCGGACGAATTCCTGCCAGGTGTCGTCGGACTTGGCTGCCTCGGCATAGTGCCGCTGGAACTTCTCGTCGCGCCGGTAGTCGGGTTCTGCCGTCGTGAAGTGTGCGCCGTTGGGCGCTTCGACGACCGTGTCGACCATCATCCGGTTGATCAGAAGCGCCTGCGGGGGCACCGCTTTGACCAGTTCGTCGGTCTGCACCACCCGCTCGACGGACAGGAAGCGGCGTTCGGCGGCCATCAGGTAGAGGTCGTCGAAGTACGGGTCGATGCCCGTGTACGCCGCATTCCCTTGAGCGTCGCCGAGATTCATGTGCACGAAGGCGGCATCCAGCGTCAGCGCGGGCATCGCGATGAGTTCCTCGTAACCCTCGCCGGTGGGGTAGGGGGAGCGCACGGTTTTCAGCTCGTCACCCCAGAACGCGCGGACGTCGCTGCCGAGCCCGGCCCGGATCGGGAGGAACGGCAGCCGTTGCGCGGCCGCCTGCAGCCCGCAGCGGAGCATGCCCTCGTCCATCTCGCGGGCCTCGATCGCACCGGTGGTGCGCGCTTTGGCGAACCACGGGTCGTAGAACGGCGGCGAGTCCAGCGAGACGAAGCCGTAGTAGACCCGTCTCACCTTGCCCGCCGAGCACAGCAGGCCGAGATCGGGTCCGCCGTAGGTGACGACGGTGAGGTCATCGACGTCGGTGCGCAGCAGTGCCCGCACGAACGCCATCGGCTTGCGGCGAGAGCCCCAGCCGCCGATGCCGATCGTCATGCCGCTGCGGATCTGCGAGACGGCGTCGTCGAGCGTGGTTCTCTTGTCTGTCACTTCTCCCCCTTCGACGTGCCCGCGAAGGCATCGCGGTGCTCGTCGGAGACGCCCGCCAGGTTCAGCTCGAACGTAAAGCCCTGTTCCATGCGGTAACTCGAGTTGACCCGCTGGACGTCGATGAGGTTCAGCGCCTCCTTGGCCGCCCGGATCACCCGGGTGTCCTTGGCGGCGATGTCACGCGCGACGCGCAGCGCGGCCTCGTCGAGTTCCTCGCGCGGAACAACCTCGTGCACCGACCCGAAGTGGTGCAGCGTCGCCGCATCGACCGTCGCGGCGGTGAAGAACAGCCGGCGCATCATGTGCTGTGGCACCAGTCGCGACAGATGCGTCGCCGCGCCGAGCGCGCCGCGTTCGACCTCCGGCAGCCCGAACGTCGCGTCGTCGGAGGCGACGATGACGTCCGCGTTACCGACCAGCCCGATGCCGCCCCCGACGCAGAAGCCGTTGACTGCGGCGACCACCGGGACCGCGCACTCGTAGACCGCCTTGAATGCCGCGAAGCAGCCGCGGTTGGCATCGATCAGCGCCGTGAAGCCTTCGGTGCGCTGCATCTCCTTGATGTCGACTCCGGCGTTGAAGCCCCGCCCGGTTGCGCGCAGGATCACCACGTGCGTCTCCGGGTCGGCCCCGGCCTTGGTGATCTCGTCGGCAAGGTCGAACCAACCGCGCGACGGAATCGCGTTGACCGGCGGATAGTCGACGGTGACCGAGACGATGCCCGGTTCGGTGGTGGTACGAGTGATTGTCATCTGAGCTCCCGAGCACTTCCTGGGTCCGGTAGGAAAGCAAGCACTTGCTTGGTACGCTAGCACAGTGACCGACCTGCGAGACATAAACCTCGGCCTCGGAGGCAGGGTGGTGCTGGTGACCGGCGGCGTGCGCGGAGTCGGTGCCGGTATCAGCGCCGTCTTCGCCGATCAGGGCGCCACGGTCGTAACGTGCGCCCGACGGCCGGTCGAGGGTCTGCCGTATGAGTTTCTTCCGTGCGACGTGCGTGACGACGACGCCGTCGCGGCGATGATCGAGACCATCGCCGAGCGCCACGGCCGGCTCGACGTCGTGGTGAACAATGCGGGCGGATCCCCCTACGTTCTGGCCGCCGAGTCGTCGGCGAAGTTCAGCCGCAAGATCGTGGAGCTCAATCTTTTTGGACCGCTCTCGGTTTCCACTCACGCCAACGCGTTCATGCAGAAGCAGGAGCGAGGCGGGTCGATCGTCAACATCGCCAGTGTGAGCGGACGCCGTCCCACGCCGGGCACCGCACCCTACGGTGCGGCCAAAGCCGGCATGGAGAGCCTGACCTCTACTTTGGCGGTCGAGTGGGCGCCGAAGGTCAGGGTCAACTCGGTGGTGGTCGGGATGGTCGAGACCGAACAGTCCGAACTCTTCTACGGCGACGCGGATTCCATCGCGGCGATCTCACGCAACGTCCCCCTCGGCCGGCTTGCCAAACCGGCCGACGTGGGTTGGGCCGCCGCGTTCCTCGCCTCCGACGCGGCGTGCTACATCAGCGGCGCATCGTTGGAAGTGCACGGAGGCGGCGAGCCGCCGCACTACCTGGCAACCACCACTGCAGACATCAAATAGCGCGCTCAGATAGGCAAGGAGACAACAGATATGGGATTGCTCGACGGTCGAGTGGTCATCGTGACGGGGTCCGGCGGCGGCATCGGTCGCGCGCACGCACTCGCGTTCGCCGCCGAGGGCGCCCGCGTGGTGGTCAATGACATCGGCGTGGGACTCGACGGGTCACCCGCGAGCGGTGGCAGCGCCGCGCAAAGTGTCGTCGACGAAATCACTGCAGCCGGAGGCGAAGCCGTCGCCAACGGCGCCAATGTCGCTGATTGGACGCAGGCCGAGGGCCTGATCCAGACGGCGGTCGACACGTTCGGCGGGCTCGACGTTCTGGTGAACAACGCAGGCATCGTCCGCGACCGGATGTTCGCCAACACCAGCGAAGAGGAGTTCGACGCCGTCATCGCCGTGCACCTCAAAGGGCACTTCGCCACCATGCGGCACGCCGCGGGGTACTGGCGTGCGCAGTCGAAGGCAGGCAACCCGGTCGACGCCAGGATCATCAACACGAGCTCGGGCGCGGGCTTGCAAGGCAGTGTGGGACAGGCGAATTACAGTGCCGCCAAGGCGGGCATTGCGGCCCTCACCCTGGTGGCGTCCGCGGAGATGGGCCGCTACGGCGTCACGGTCAACGCAATCGCGCCCTCGGCTCGGACCCGCATGACCGAGACCGTGTTCGCCGACATGATGGCCACCCAGGATCAGGACTTCGACGCGATGGCGCCGGAGAACATCCCGCCGCTCGTGGTCTGGTTGGGTAGCGCCGAATCGAAGGATGTCACCGGGCGCATGTTCGAGGTCGAGGGAGGCATCGTCCGGGTGGCCGAGGGGTGGGCGCACGGACCCCAGGTCGACAAGGGTGCGCGGTGGGATCCCGCTGAACTGGGTCCGGTCGTCGCCGACCTGCTCGCCAAGGCACGTCCGCCGGTGCCGGTCTACGGCGCCTGAGCGCCACCGGGCGTGGCGATCGTCCTATGCTCGTTCGATGGGCACCGTTTCTGACACCGATCGCATCGCCGCCGCGGAATCCTACATCGATGCGCTGGTCAGCCATCGGGCCGACGAAGTCCCCTTCGCGCCGGACTGCATTCGGATCGAAAACGGGCTCAAGACAGGCTTTTCCGGTGCGCATCTGCGGCGCAGCCTGAATCGCGGACCGCAATTCCGCCTCATCTCGGCGATTGTCGATCGCGAATTCACCGTCGACGGTGACGAGGTGCACGCCACGTTCACCGTCGTCACCAAGCCGAGAATCGCCGGGCGCCGCGTCGGCGCCCGCACCGAGGAGACGTTCCTCATCCCGTCGCACGACGGAACGATCCACCACATCCGCGCGCGGGTACGGCCGGCACTGTTGCGCGACTGATCGCGCACAAAGCGCCTCTGCGCCCGACGAATTCGGGCGGACGCGCGACTAGATGCGTTCGATGATCGTGCCGGTGGACAGCGCACCGCCGGCGCACATCGTGATCAACGCGGTGCTCTTGTCCGTGCGCTCCAGCTCGTGCAGGGCGGTGGTGATCAGCCGGCTGCCGGTGCTACCGACCGGGTGCCCGAGCGCGATCGCGCCGCCGTTGACGTTGACGCGGTCCATGTCGGGTTCGTGCACCCGCGCCCACGACAGCACGACCGAGGCGAACGCCTCGTTGATCTCGACGATGTCGATGTCGCCCATCTTCATGCCGGCCTTCTCGAGCACCTTCGCCGTCGACTGAACCGGCCCGTCGAGGTGGTAGTACGGCTCGGCGCCGACCAGTGCCTGGCTCATGATGCGGGCCCGCGGCCGCAATCCGTGGGCCTTGGCCACATCGCTGTCCATCCACAGCACCGCGGCCGCGCCGTCCGAGATCTGCGACGAAGTGCCCGCGGTGTGGATGCCGTCTTCGAGCACCGGCTTGAGCGCCGCCAAACCCTCGAGGGTGGTGTCGCGCAGGCCCTGATCGCGCGTGACGACGTGGCGCTCGCTCGTCGGCTGCTTCTGCTCGTCGAGCACGGGTGCCTCGATGCCGCTGATCTCGCGGTCGAACCGGCCCTCGGCCCACGCCTGCTTGGCCTTGAGCTGTGACTCGAAGCCGAACCGGTCGATCTCCTCGCGGGTGATCCCGCGCCGCTTGGCGATTCGTTCTGCGGCGGTGAACTGGTCGGGCAGATCGATGTCCCACGACGACGGCCGCAGGATGCTGCGATCGGGGCCGGCGTTCGCGCCAAGGCCGACGCGGCTCATGGCCTCGATACCGCAGGCGATGCCGATGTCGATGGCGCCCGCGGCGATCAGACCGGCGACGAGCCCGTTGGCCTGCTGGCCGCTGCCGCACTGGCAGTCGACGGTCACCGCTCCGACGTGCTCGGGCAGCCCGGCCACCAGCCAGCTCACCCGGGTGATGTTGTTCGACTGCTCGCCGTACTGTGTGACGCAGCCTCCGATGACCTGTTCGACGTCGCCCGCGTCGATCCCAGCCTTCTCGACGAGGGCCTTCTGGGTGGCGCCGAGCAACTCGGTGGCATGCAGGCCGGACAGCCAGCCGTTGCGCTTTCCGATGGGGCTACGGGTGGCTTCAACGATGACAGGGTTACCCATTCCGTCAGGCTAGAACACGTTTCATTACTCTGACAAGCGGCGTTGATGACCTGCCTTTTATCTGCGCAGAAGGCATGTTTTACTGAGACTAGAACATGTTGCAATAACTGTTGCGGAGGAGCTTCCCCCATGCCTTGCCCGAATATCCCGGCCGACTTCGACTTCCTCGACGCGAGCCTGAATCTCGAGCGCCTGCCCGTCGAGGAACTCGCCGAGTTGCGCAAGTCCGAGCCGATCCACTGGGTCGACGTGCCAGGCGGCACGGGCGGCTTCGGCGACAAGGGTTACTGGCTGGTGACCAAGCACGCGGACGTCAAGGAGGTCTCGAAGCGCAACGAGGTCTTCGGCAGCTCACCCGACGGTGCGATCCCGGTCTGGCCCCAGGACATGACGCGCGACGCGATCGACGTGCAGAAGGCCGTCCTGCTGAACATGGACGCGCCCCAGCACACCCGGCTGCGCAAGATCATCTCGCGTGGCTTCACCCCCCGCGCCGTCGGCCGACTCGAGGACGAACTGCGCTCCCGCGCCCAGAAGATCGCCGAAACCGCCGCGGCCGAAGGGTCCGGCGACTTCGTCGAGCAGGTGTCGTGCGAACTGCCGCTGCAGGCCATCGCAGAACTGCTGGGCGTCCCGCAGGACGACCGGGACAAGATCTTCCGCTGGTCGAACGAGATGACCGCAGGGGAGGATCCCGAGTACGCGCACATCGACCCGGCGCAATCCTCGGTCGAACTGATCACCTACGCGATGGCGATGGCGGCCGACCGCGCCAAGAACCCGACCGAGGACATCGTCACCAAGCTGATCGAAGCCGACATCGACGGGGAGAAGCTCTCCGATGACGAGTTCGGCTTCTTCGTGGTGATGCTCGCGGTGGCCGGCAACGAGACCACGCGTAACTCGATCACGCACGGCATGATCGCGTTCTCGCAGAACCCCGACCAGTGGGAGCTGTACAAGAAGGAGCGCCCCGAGACCGCCGCCGATGAGATCGTCCGCTGGGCCACGCCGGTGTCGGCGTTCCAGCGCACCGCTCTGGAGGACGTCGAACTGAGCGGCGTGCAGATCAAGAAGGGCCAGCGAGTGGTGATGTCCTACCGCTCAGCCAACTTCGACGAAGAAGTCTTCGAGAATCCGCACAAGTTCGACATCACGCGCAACCCGAACCCCCACGTCGGGTTCGGTGGTACCGGCGCCCACTACTGCATCGGTGCGAACCTCGCGAAGATGACGATCAACCTGATCTTCAACGCCGTCGCCGACCACATGCCCGAGCTCAAACCGATCGGCGAGCCCGAGCGGCTCAAGTCGGGCTGGCTCAACGGCATCAAGCACTGGCAGGTGGATTACACCGGAAAGTGCCCGGTGGCCCACAGCTGACGACGTAAGTTGTAGCGACTGCGAAATTTCCCGGTATCAAGGAGGATTCGGGTGGACTTCAGTCCAGACGAAGGGCAGCAGGCTGTCGCCGATGTGGTGACCTCGGTGCTGACCCGCGACAACAGCTGGGACGCACTGGTTTCCGGTGGTGTGACGGCGCTGGCCGTTCCGGAACGTCTCGGCGGTGACGGCGTCGGGCTCCCGGAGGTGGCGACGGCCCTCACCGAGATCGGCAGGCACGGCACGGTCAGCCCCGCGTTGGCCACCCTCGGTTTGGGGCTGCTGCCGCTGCTCGAGGCGGCTACTGACGAGCAGCAGGACCGCTATCTGGCTGGGGTTGCGAAGGGCACGGTCCTCTCGGCCGCGCTCAACGAGCCAGGGGCACCACTGCCCGACCGGCCCGCGGTGACGTTCACCGACGGTCGGCTCAACGGAACGAAGGTCGCCGTTCCTTATGCGGAACAAGCGGATTGGCTCGTCGTCACGGCCGACAGCGCTGTCGCTGTGGTCTCACCGAAAGCGAACGGCGTCGTGGTCACCAAGTCGCCGACCTCCAACCACGGCGACGAGTACTCGGTGACGTTCACCGACACCGCGGTCGACGGCACGCTCGACGGGCTGCAGGCCCGCCGGGTCAACCAGCTGGCGCTGGCCGCCGTCGGGGCGTTCGCAGCCGGTCTGGTCGCCGGCGCGCTGCGGCTGACCGCCGACTACGTGGCCAACCGGGAACAGTTCGGCAAGCCGCTGTCCACGTTCCAGACCGTCGCCGCACAGCTCGCCGAGGTCTACATCGCCTCGCGCACACTGACGTTGGCCTCGAACTCGGTGACATGGCGCCTGTCGGAGGGGCGGGACGCCGACGAGGACATCGACATCCTCGGCTATTGGCTGGCCTCGCAGGCGCCTCCGGTGATGCAGCTCTGCCATCATCTGCACGGCGGCATGGGTATGGACATCACGTACCCGATGGACCGCTACTACTCCTCGATCAAGGACCTCGCCCGTCTGGTGGGTGGTCCGTCACATCGGCTCGATTTGGTGGGGACCCAATGTTCATCGAACTGACGCCCGAACAGAAGCAGCTGCAGGCCGAACTGCGGGAGTACTTCTCGAATCTCATCTCGCCCGAAGAGGCCAAGGAGATGGAGAAGGACCGGCACGGCAAGGCATACCGCGCGGTCATCAAGCGGATGGGCTCGGACGGAAAGCTCGGCGTCGGATGGCCGAAAGAGTTCGGCGGTCTCGGCTTCGGGCCGATCGAGCAGTCGATCTTCGTCAACGAGGCACAGCGGGCGGACGTGCCGCTGCCCGCCGTCACGCTGCAGACCGTGGGCCCGACGCTGCAGCAGTACGGCACCGAAGAGCAGAAGAAGAAGTTCCTTCCCGCGATCCTCGCCGGTGAGGTCCACTTCGCGATCGGCTATACCGAGCCGGAGGCCGGCACCGACCTGGCGTCGCTGCGCACGACCGCGGTGCGCCAGGGCGACGAGTACATCGTCAACGGGCAGAAGGTGTTCACCACCGGCGGGCACGATGCGGATTACATCTGGCTGGCGTGCCGCACGGACCCGGAGGCGGTGAAGCACAAGGGCATCTCGATCCTCATCGTCGACACCAAGGATCCCGGCTACTCGTGGACGCCGATGATCCTGTCCGACGGAGCCCATCACACCAACGCGACGTACTACAACGACGTCCGGGTTCCCGCCGACATGCTCGTCGGCGAAGAGAACGGTGGGTGGAAGCTGATCACCACGCAGTTGAACAACGAGCGCGTGATGTTGGGACCCGCCGGCCGGTTCGCCAGTCTGTACGACCACGTGCACGCGTGGGCGTCGAAACCCGGTGGCAACGGTGACATTCCGCTTGACCACGATGACGTCAAGCGCTCGCTCGGCGAGCTCAAGGCGATGTGGCGGATCAATGAGCTGCTGAACTGGCAGGTCGCCGCGGCGGGCGAGACCATCGACGTCGCCGACGCCGCCGCCACCAAGGTGTTCGGCACCGAGCGGATCCAGTATGCCGGGCGGCTCGCCGAGGAGATCGTGGGCAAATACGGGAACCCGGCCGAACCCGAGACTGCCGAGTTGCTGGAATGGCTTGACTCGCAGACCAAACGAAACCTGGTGATCACGTTCGGTGGAGGTGTCAACGAGGTGATGCGCGAGATGATCGCGGCCGCGGGTCTGAAGGTTCCGAGGGTTCCGCGGTGAGCGCCGCGGAGGACATCAAAGCCGCTGCCGAACGGGTCAAGGCGGAGGGTAAGAGCAAACCGCGGGTCGGCAGGCACCCGGTCAACCAGCCGATGATCGACCACTGGCTCGACGCGATGGGCGACAAGAATCCCATCTACGTCGACGACGATGCCGCGCGCGCCGCAGGACATCCCGGCGCCGTCGCGCCACCGGCGATGATCCAGGTGTGGACGATGATGGGCCTCGGCGGGGTGCGCCCAGACGATGACCCGCTCGGCAAGATCATCGACCTGTTCGACGAGGCCGGCTACATCGGTGTGGTGGCGACCAACTGCGAGCAGACCTACCACCGGTATCTGCGTGCGGGCGAGGAGGTCAGCGTCACCGCGGAGCTGACCGACGTCGTGGGCCCGAAGAACACCGCGCTCGGCGAGGGTTTCTTCATCACGCAGAAGATCACATGGACAGTCGGTGACGATGTAGAAGAGCCCGTCGCCGAGATGATGTGGCGCATCATGAAGTTCAAGCCCGCGGAGCAGGACGCCGGCGCTGCGGTTCCCGATGATCTGGACGCGAACATGATGATGCGGCCGGCATCCTCGCGCGACACCAAGTTCTTCTGGGACGGCGTCAACGCCCACGAGTTGCGCATCCAGAAGCGTGGCGACGGCACGCTGGTGCATCCTCCGGTGCCGGCGCTCTGGCAGGACAAGGAACAGCCGACGGATTATGTCGTCGCGAGCGGCAAGGGCACTGTCTTCAGCTTCGTGGTACACCACGCGCCGAAGGTGCCCGGCCGGACGTTGCCGTTCGTCATCGCGCTCGTAGAGCTCGAAGAAGGCGTCCGGATGCTCGGACAGCTGCGCAACGTCGACCCGGCCGCGGTGGAGATCGGGATGCCCGTCCGCGCAACGTATATCGACTTTCCCGAGGGAGAGTCCGGCCCGGCCTGGACGCTCTACGCGTGGGAACCCGCTGAGGAGGCCGCGGCATGAGCGCACCCGTCGTCGAAGTAGGAACCAAGCTGCCCGAACTCGCCCTTTACGGCGACCCGACCTTCATCGTGTCGACGGCCATCGCCACCCGCGACTATCAGGACGTCCATCACGACAGGGACAAGGCGCAGGCCAAGGGCTCGAAAGACATCTTCGTCAACATCCTTACCGACACCGGCCTTGTGCAGCGCTATATCACCGACTGGGCCGGGCCGACCGCGATCATCAAGTCGATCTCGCTGCGCTTGGGCGTGCCCTGGTACGCCTACGACACGGTGACGTTCGCCGGTGAGGTCACCGCCGTCGATGACGGGCTGATCACGCTGAAGATCGTCGGCAGCAACAGCCTCGGCGACCATGTGATCGCCTCTGCCACACTCGTTATCGGAGGAGAAGTCGAGCATGAGTAGGGGTGCACTGTCCGGGAAGGCGGCGATCGTCGGCATCGGCGCCACCGACTTCTCGAAGAACTCCGGGCGCAGCGAGCTTCGGCTCGCGTCCGAAGCGGTGCTGGATGCGCTCGACGACGCGGGCCTGACACCCGCAGACGTCGACGGCATGGTCACCTTCACGATGGACTCCAACACCGAGGTCGCGATCGCGCGGGCGACGGGCATCGGCGAGTTGAAGTTCTTCTCGAAGATCCACCATGGAGGCGGGGCGGCCTGCGCGACCATCCAGCAGGCGGCGATCGCCGTAGCGACCGGTGTCGCGGATTGCGTTGTGGCATACCGGGCGTTCAACGAGAGATCTGGTGTGCGGTTCGGCCAGGTGCAGATGCGGCTGGTCGAGAACGCCGACTCGACCGGCGTCGACAACTCCTTCTCCTATCCGCACGGTTTGTCCACTCCGGCCGCTCAGGTTGCGATGATCGCCCGGCGGTACATGCATCAGTCCGGAGCGACCAGCAGAGATTTCGGCATGATCTCCGTTGCGGACCGCAAACATGCCGCGAAGAACCCCAAGGCGTACTTCTACGAGAAGCCCATCACCATCGAGGACCACCAGAATTCGCGGTGGATCGCCGAGCCGTTGCGGCTCCTGGACTGCTGCCAGGAGACCGATGGCGGCGTGGCGTTGGTCGTCACTTCCGCCGAGCGAGCCAAGGACCTCAAGCACCGCCCGGCGATCATCGAGGCGGCGTCGCAGGGGTCCAGCCCGGACCAGTACTCGATGACGAGTTACTACCGACCGGAGCTCGGATTGCCCGAGATGGGCCTCGTCGGTCGGCAGTTGTGGGACCAGTCAGGGCTCAAACCCGAGGACATCCAGACCGCGATCCTCTACGACCACTTCACGCCGTTCACGCTGATTCAGTTGGAAGAACTCGGATTTTGCGACAAGGGTGACGCCAAGGATTTCATCAAGGACGGCGCCATCGAGGTCGGCGGCCGGCTGCCGATCAACACGCACGGTGGGCAGCTGGGCGAGGCATACATCCACGGCATGAACGGAATCGCCGAAGGCGTACGCCAACTGCGCGGGACGTCGGTCAATCCGGTGCCGGACGTCGAGCACGTTCTGGTCACCGCGGGCACGGGTGTTCCCACGTCCGGGCTGATCCTCGGCTGATCGACGCCCACCCGGGGCGGTTCCGCCTACTACGCTTCAATGGATGAGTTCATCGACCCCACCTGAGTCGGAGGACCCTTACCCCGCCGAGGCCGAATGGCAACGTCGGTTCGATGCACCGCTGACGGTGACTCCGCGCCAGGTACAGCCGAGATCACCGCTGAAGACGGTGGCCATCGTCGCCGCGGTCATCGGCATCATCGCCGTCGTCGCAAGTCTGATCTTCTGGCTGACGCGGCCCTCCCAGGACGATGCCCGACAGGTGACTCCAGCAGAACCGACGACGGGCAGCGCACCCGTGACCACAACGACGACGACAACCAGCGATGAAGACGACGAGCGGCTGCTGCGACAGCTTCCGAAGGGCTACCCGAACGGTGTGTGCGAAGTGGCACCGACGCCTGAAGGCGTTCTGTCGCAGCTGAATTGCGCCAAGAATATCGATCCCGACGGCCCGGAATCGGCGACGTTCACTCTCGTCGCCGACCGGGAGTCACTGGAGAAGGCCTTCAACGACACGATCGCGGCCTCCGCACGGGTCGACTGCCCCGGGAAGATCCAGTCGCCGGGGCCATGGCGGCGCAACGCTACTCCGGACCGGGTCAGCGGGCAGCTCTACTGCGGCTTTCTGAACGGTCAGCCGACCGTGGTGTGGACCGATGAGGAAAAGAAGACGGTCAGCGCCGTCCGAGCGGGGCCGACAGGCCCGACCTTTCCACAGCTCTACGCGTGGTGGTCATCGCACTCGTGACGACGCTGACCGTGTGACTTCAAAGAGGATCCGGTTACGGGGTCGGCACCGGCGTGTAGGTGGTCGGCGTCTGCACCTGATCACCCGCGGGCAACGGGGTGCCCTGGCTGCCGGCAGGTTGCGGCACGCCCTCGGTGGTGCCGGCCGGGGCGGGCGCGCCCTCGGCGGGCTGCTGCGCCGGCGCGACCTGTGCGGGCTGCTGCGCCGGGGTGCCTTCAGCCGGCTCGACCGGGGTGCCCTGGCTTCCCTCGGGAAGCGGTGTGCCCTGGCTTCCCTCGGCGAGCGGTGTGCCCTGGCTTCCCTCGGCGAGCGGCGTGGCCTGGGTGCCCTCCGGCGCCTCGGTGCTCGTTGCGGCGGGAGCGGCGGTCGTGCCCTCAGGGGCCTCGGCGACCGGGGCTTCGGCAGCGGCCGGCGTGTTGTCCGTGCCGTACGAGGTCGACGGCGAGGACGTGCTCGAGTTCGATGCCGACTGGGTCCACACCAGCAGGTCCTGTCCGCCGGCGTTGTAGACCACGCTGTCGGGGGTTGCACCGGTGACGTCGAAATACACCTTGCCCGACGTCTCCTGGCCCTGTGCCAGCGTCGAGGGGTTCACGCCCTGCGCGGTCGCCACCTCGAACAACGAGCGATACGTCTGACCGTCGGCGGCCCGGGCGTTCAGATTCGACACGATCGGCGTCGCCGACCCCTGGATGGCCTGATCCGTCGCAGTGGCTTCCCACAGCGTGCCGCGCACGGGGAAGGGGATGGCGTCGCTGCTGGGCTTGAGGTTGGTGATCGTCCAACCCTGGACCACGGCGCCGTCCACGAGCTTGCCCTGGCTGCCGAGCGCCTGGGTCTGCACAGTCGGGCCAGTGGGCGTCGCCTCGGGCTCCGGCTGGGCGGACACGATAGGTGCTGCGATGAACCCCGCCGTCGCGGTTGCTGCCAACATGCTGCTGATCTTGGTGATCTTCATGATGTGCTCCTGACTCGTCCGACAATTGGGATGGTCACCGCAGAAAACTATCAGGCTGCGAATTGTTTGTGTAATCCGCTTCGGTTGGAGCAGTTGGTAATACAACTCAAACTAATCGCCAACAGCAATAATGCCTGCGTTCACGTAAAGGCGATAGCACCGTATTTTGGCGGCGTTTCGGTCATGCCGGCAAACGTCTTAATTACGCATCGGCACCGCGGCGGCCTAATCGAAGAAATTATCTCCACCCTGGTGCAAAAGAGTGCTGCACCCGGGGCCCACCGGTGAATGCGGCGGCTAGGCCGGAATCAACTCCACGCCGGCGAGCGCCACCGCGTCATCACGCTCGGGTGCGGTCACGGTGGCGACGAAGCCGTCGCCTTCTTTCCATACGCTGGCCTTGAGCGTCTCTCCGGGGAACACCACTCCGGCGAAGCGGGCACCGTAGCTGCCCACCCGCGCGGTATCGCCGTCGAGCAGGGTGTCGACCATCGCCTTGCACGTCATGCCGTAAGTGCACAATCCGTGCAGGATCGGACGCGGGAATCCCGCCGCCGCAGCGAAGTCGGGGTCGGAGTGCAGCGGATTTCGGTCGCCGCACATCCGGTACAGCAGCGCCTGCTGGGGCGACGTGGGAATCGCGATCTCGAAGTCCGGCGCGCGCTGTGTGTGGTCCGAGGCGGAGGAAGACGGCCCCCGCTCACCACCGAAACCGCCTTCACCGCGCGCAAATATCGAGCGCTTCTGGGTCCACAACGGCGTGCCGTCGGGCGACGTCACCGTGGTCTCCGACCAGATGACCGCGGCCTTGCCCTTGTCCCAGATGTCGGTGAACCGTGTGACGGCGATTCCGGTACCTGCCGGCGGGATCGGTCCCGGTACCGACACTGCTTCGCTGGCGTGCAGCACTTTCGAGAGCTCGATGTCGATGCCGGGGAACTTCACCGTCGGCGGCTCGGTCATGTGGAAGCTCTGCGCGACGTTGCCGAATGTCGGTAGCACCTGCGGAGTTTCGTCGGTCAGGTACCGCAGCTCGCGCTTGTCCATCGGGTCGGCACCAGCGCCAAGCCCGAGGTGATAAAGCTGGATATCGCTGCTGGTCCAGGAGAACTCGGCGGCGGGGAGTTCGGCGCCGAGCGCCTCGTCGAGGTTGATGGGCATGCGTTAACTCTTTCCGGCGATGTGTCGTGCTGCAAGATAACCGAAGGTCATCGCCGGGCCGATGGTCCCGCCCGGCCCGGGGTAGGTGTGCCCCATAACCGGCGCACTGACATTGCCCGCGGCATAAAGGCCCTCGATCACCGAACCATCGTCGCGCAGGGCGCGACCGTACACGTCGGTGACGACGCCGCCCTTGGTGCCCAGATCGCCGGGCACCATCTTGGCCGCGTAGTACGGCGGGTGGATGATCTCGCCGAGGTTGGGATTGGGCTTGTTGGTCGGATCGCCGTAGTACCGGTCGTAGGCGCTCTCACCACGCTTGAAGTCTTCGTCGACGCCGGAGCGCGCGAAGCCGTTGAAGCGCTCGACCGTGGCCTTGAACGCATCCACCGGCAGGCCGGTCTTCTCGGCCAGTTCCTCCATCGTGGCGGCCGTGACGATCACGCCCGACTCCAGCCACTTCTTCGGAATCCGCTGTCCGGGTTGCAATCCGGCGAAGATGTAGCGGTCGCGGTACTGCTGGTCGAACACCAGCCAGGCGGGAATGTTCTCGCCGGGACCCGGGCCCTGCCCGTATTGGCCGCCGTACATGTGATGGCAGGCCTCGACGTAGGGCATGGACTCGTTCATGAACCGCTTGCCCGCCATGTTGACGATGATCGAACCCGGCGAGTTGCGCTCCGACAGTGCGAACCACGGCGCACCGACCAGCGGTACGGTCGGACCCCACCAGGCGTCCTCCATGACATCGAGTGTGGCGCCGAGCTTCTCGGCGGCGATGATGCCGTCGCCGGTGTTGGCTTTGGCGCCCACCGTCCACTCGGTGGTGATCGGCGCGCGCTGGTACTTCACCCGCATCTGCTCGTTGTGCTCGAACCCGCCCGAGCCGAGGATCACGCCGCGCCGGGCCCGGATCAGCTCCGGCTCACCGGATTCCGGTGCGCTGGTGTCGCGTACGTATATCCCGCGGACGACACCGTCTTCGACGTAGAGATCGGTCAGCGCCGTGTTCAGCCGCACAGGAACTCCCGCATCGCGGAGCCCGATGCGCAACGGCGCGATCAGCGCGCGGCCCATGCCGACCAGGTTCTTGCCGGTCGCCTTGGCCCACATCGTGCGCGCGCCCACCTTCAGGCTGCGCAGCACGCCGCGCGGGTGGCGTTTGAGCTGGTTGAGTCGCACGTAATCCTGCTGCATGACAACGACGTTCAATGGGACCTTGCCGTAAGGCGGCTCCAGGCCCGGGAGATCGGCCCCGAGCTTCTTCGCGTCGAACGGCTTGGGCTCCACCGAGCGTCCCGTCGGCTTGCCGCCCGGCGTCTCGGGGTAGTAATCGGAATAACCCGGCACCCAGCACAGCTTGAGCGGTGAATGCTCGAGCACGAAGGACAGCATCTCGGGCCCGCGGTCGAGATAGGTGTCGATCTTCTCGGCGGGCACAACGTCGCCGATGATGTTGTGCAGGTAGGTACGGGCGGCTTCGGGAGTGTCTTTGACGCCCGCGCGCTCGAGGACCTCGTTGTTCGGGATCCACACGCCACCACCTGACCGCGCAGTGGAACCACCGTAGTGCGGAGCCTTCTCGACGACTACTGTGGAAAGTCCCTGGTGGGCCGCGGTCAGCGCGGCGACCATACCGGCTGCGCCGCTGCCCACCACCACGACGTCGTACTCCTGACCAGTCATGTAGAACACGTTATAGAATTGCCCGGCCGACCCACAACCGCGCCGGTCAACAGGACAAGGGGACTTCATAAGGATGCTCAGTGATCAGGTGCGGCAGAAGCTCGCCGCCGATCTCGCCCAGGCCGAGCGCAGCAAGGTTCCCATCCCGCCGCTCACCGATGGGCATCCCGACATCGACGTGGTCGACGCCTACGAGATCCAGCTGATCAACATCCGGCAGCGCGTCGCGGAAGGCGCCAAGGTCATCGGCCACAAGGTCGGGCTCTCGTCGAAAGCCATGCAGCAGATGATGAACGTCGACGAACCCGATTACGGGCACCTGCTCGACGACATGGGCGTCCACGAGGACACCCCCGTCAAGTCCGCCGACTACCTCTATCCCCGCGTCGAGGTGGAGGTTGGATTCATCCTCGCCGATGATCTGCCCGGCGCCGGATGCACGGAGGACGACGTTCTGGCGGCGACGGCCGCGTTCGCGCCCGCGATCGAGTTGATCGACACCCGCATCACGGATTGGAAGATCAAACTCTGCGACACCATCGCCGACAACGCATCCTCGGCGGGCTGGGTGCTCGGCGAGAACCGGGTGTCGCCGAAGGACATCGACATCACCGCGATCGACGCCGTGCTGACGCGCAACGGCGAGGTGGTGGCGAAGGGCCGCAGCGACGCGGTGCTGGGTAATCCGGTGACCGCGGTGGCGTGGCTGGCGCGCAAGGTCGACAGTTTCGGTGTCCGACTCAAAGCGGGTGACATCGTGTTGCCCGGCTCGTGCACCAAGGCCTTCGACGCCACCCCCGGCGCCGATTACGTCGCAGACTTCGCCGGGCTGGGCTCGGTACACCTGAGTTTCGAATAGGAGCGTTATGCCTAAGACAAGCGTCGCAATCGTCGGATCGGGCAACATCAGCACCGATCTGCTGTACAAACTGCTGCGCTCGGAGTGGTTGGAGCCGCGGTGGATGATCGGCATCGACCCCGAGAGCGAGGGCCTGGCCCGCGCCCGCAAGCTCGGGTTGGAGACCTCACACGAAGGTGTCGACTGGCTGCTGGCGCAGAGCGAGAAGCCGGACATGGTCTTCGAGGCCACCAGCGCCTACGTGCACCGTGACGCGGCGCCGAAGTACGCCGAGGCCGGCATCCGCGCGATCGACCTGACGCCCGCGGCCGTCGGTCCGGGCGTGATCCCGCCGGCCAACCTGCGTGAGCACCTCGACGCGCCCAACGTCAACATGGTCACCTGCGGCGGGCAGGCGACCATCCCGATCGTGTACGCGGTTTCTCGCGCGCTGGTCGACAACGGCGGAGTGCCCTACGCCGAGATCGTCGCATCGGTGTCGTCGGCCTCGGCGGGTCCGGGGACCCGCGCCAACATCGACGAGTTCACCAAGACCACGAGCAATGGCGTCGAGGTGATCGGCGGCGCCCAGCGGGGCAAGGCGATCATCATCCTCAATCCCGCCGAGCCGCCGATGATCATGCGCGACACCATCTTCTGCGCGATCCCCGAAGACGCAGACCACGACGCGATCACCCAGTCCATCCGCGACGTCGTCGCCGAGGTGCAGACCTACGTGCCCGGTTACCGGCTGCTCAACGACCCGCAGTTCGACGAACCGTCGGTGGTCAACGGTGGCAACCACGTCGTCACCACGTTCATCGAAGTGGAGGGTGCGGGCGACTACCTGCCGCCCTACGCTGGAAATCTGGACATCATGACCGCGGCGGCGGCCAAGGTGGGCGAGGAGATCGCCAAGGAAAAGGCCGGGGCATCCCTCGCCTCATCAAAGGGAGGCCAAGCATGAGCGTCAGCGAGAAGCGCAGCGGATCGCGCATCAGCGCAGCCGACGAGATCTACTTCAATCCCATCTGGGACGTCCGGATGACGGACACCTCGCTGCGCGACGGCAGTCACCACAAACGTCACCAGTTCACCAAGGAGGAAGTGCACGCGATCGTCGCTGCACTCGACGCCGCCGGCGTTCCGGTCATCGAGGTCACCCACGGCGACGGTCTCGGCGGGTCGAGCTTCAACTACGGCTTCTCCAAGACTCCGGAACAGGAACTGATCAAGCTGGCCGCCGAGACGGCCAAGGAGTCCAAGATCGCCTTCCTGATGCTGCCCGGCGTCGGCACCAAGGAGGACATCAAGGAGGCGCAGAACAACGGCGGGTCGATCTGCCGCATCGCGACGCACTGCACCGAGGCCGACGTGTCGATCCAGCACTTCGGCCTGGCCCGCGAACTGGGCCTGGAGACGGTGGGCTTTTTGATGATGAGCCACACCATCCCCCCGGAGAAGCTCGCGAAACAGGCGCGGATCATGGCCGACGCCGGCTGTCAGTGCGTGTATGTCGTCGACTCGGCGGGCGCGCTGGTGCTCGAGGGCGTCCGCGACCGCGTGCAGGCGTTGGTCACCGAGCTGGGTGACGACGCGCAGGTCGGCTTCCACGGACACGAGAACCTCGGGCTCGGCGTCGCGAACTCGATCGAGGCCGTGCGTGCGGGCGCCAAGCAGATCGACGGCTCATGCCGGCGGTTCGGGGCGGGCGCCGGCAACGCGCCGGTGGAGGCGCTGATCGGCGTGTTCGACAAGATCGGCGTCAAGACTGGCATCGACTTCTTCGACATCGCCGACGCGGCCGAAGAGGTTGTGGCACCGGCGATGCCCGCCGAGTGCCTGCTGGACCGCAACGCGTTGATCATGGGCTACTCGGGGGTGTACTCCAGCTTCCTCAAGCACGCGATCCGGCAGTCCGAGCGCTACGGCGTGCCCGCGCACCAGCTATTGCACCGCGCGGGCCAGCGCAAGTTGATCGGCGGCCAGGAGGATCAGCTGATCGACATCGCGCTGGAGATCAAGCGCGAACAAGAGGCGGCCGCCGCCAAGTAACCCACGTTCGGCGTTGATTGGATGACGACTCGCGACGACGCCCAGGCGATCCTCGAACAGTTGGCCGGGCCGCAGGCGGTGCTGCGCGACGACCAGTGGGCCGCGATCGAGGCGCTTGTCGTGCATCGCCGGCGAGCTTTGGTCGTACAGCGCACGGGATGGGGCAAGTCCGCCGTCTACTTCATCGCCGCCAAGTTACTGCGGGCCGAAGGGCACGGTCCGACGGTGATCGTGTCGCCGCTGTTGGCGCTCATGCGAAATCAGGTGGCCGCCGCGGACCGGGCCGGTGTGCACGCCGCGACCATCAACTCCAGCAATGTCGCCGAGTGGGACGACATCCACGCACGAGTACGCAGCGGCGAACTCGACGTGCTGCTCGTCAGCCCGGAACGCCTGAACAATCCCGACTTTCGCGATGCGGTGCTGCCCGCGCTGGCGCACGACGCCGGATTGGTGGTGGTCGATGAGGCGCACTGCGTATCGGACTGGGGGCATGACTTCCGGCCCGACTACCGGCGGATCCGCACGCTGATCGCCGAACTGGGCGCCGACATCCCCGTGCTCGCGACCACCGCGACCGCCAACGACCGGGTGGTCGACGACGTCGCGGCGCAGTTGGGCGTCGGCGGCGGTGACACCCTGGTGCTGCGGGGCGGGCTGGACCGCGAGTCGCTGCGGCTGTCGGTGGTCAAGGCCGGCAACCCGGCGCAACGCGCGGCTTGGCTTGCGGCACATCTGGATTCGCTACCTGGTTCGGGAATCGTGTACACGCTGACCGTCGCGCAGGCCCACGACATCGCCACGTTGCTGCGTGAGCGGGACCATCCGGTCGCGGCCTACACGGGTTCGACCGAGGCCGCCGAACGCGAACAACTCGAGGCCGACCTGCTGGTAGTAGGCGATCGGCGATGAGGGTGCGCCGAGATGTACGACGAAACCCAGGTCGGGCTTGTCGAAACCCATGCCGAGTGCTGAGGTAGCGATCAGGGCCTTCACTCGGTTGGCCAGCAGGTCGGCCTCGAGTTGTTCGCGTTCGGCGGCCTCGGTCGAACCCGTGTAGGCCGCGACCGGATGGTCCCGC
>NZ_LZJE01000067.1:0-36055 GCF_001666865.1 Mycobacterium sp. E136 | reverse complement strand
CCAACAACCGCGCGCTCGGCGAGACCCGTCAGCGCCGCCGGTAGCTGTAGAACCGGTAGCGCAGGCCCGACGCGCTGGTCAACCAGTCGCCCGCCGCGCCGATCCAGGACTCGTCGAGCACCGGGGCCATCACGTCGGCGTCCTGGCGCGGCAGGTCGATCTCGATCTCGGTCACCTCGCAGCGCGTCGGGCCTGCGCTACCGGTTCTACAGCTACCGGCGGCGCTGACGGGTCTCGCCGAGCGCGCGGTTGTTGGCGCTCCCACTCGGGCGATGCGTACACAAGCGTGCGCTCGGTGTCGGTGCCGTCGGGCACGATGAAGGACGTGGCGCCCAGACTCACGGCCGACCAGGCGAGGCGTGTCGCCGTCGCCGCGCAGGGGTTCGCCGAGCCGCGCCCGCGGGGGCCGGTCACGCGGGCACACCTGCGCAGGCTGATCTCGCGGATCCAGGTGCTGCAGCTGGACTCGGTGTCGGTGTCGGTGCGCGCCCATTACGCGCCGGTGTTCAGCCGGCTGGGGCCTTACGACCGCGACGTGCTCGACAGGGCGGCGTGGAGCCACTCGGCGCGCTCGCCGCGGATGCTGGTCGAGTACTGGGCGCACGAGGCGGCGCTGATGGCGGTCGACGACTGGCCGCTGCTGCGCTGGCGGATGCGCGAGTACACGCACGGGCGGTGGGGCAAGGAGATCGTCAAGAAGAACGCCAAGCTGGCCGATGAAGTGGTCCGCGCGGTGACCGAGCTGGGCCCGTCGACGGCGGGGCAGATCGAGGCGCACCTGGGCGCCGAACAGCGGGGCCGCAAAGGTCCGTGGTGGGACCGCAGCGACACCAAGTGGGTGACCGAGGCGCTGTTCGCCTCCGGCGTGCTGACGACGGCCACGCGGGTGGGGTTCGCGCGGCACTACGACCTGTCCGAGCGGGTGCTGCCGCCGGAGGTGCTCGCGCGCGAGGTCGACGAGGCGGACGCGATTCGGGAGCTGGTGCTGAGGGCCTCCGCCGCGCTGGGCGTCGGCACCGAACAGGACATCCGGGACTACTTCCGGCTCTCGCCGGCGCAGGTGAAGCCGGCGATCGCGAAGCTGGTCGCCGACGGCGAACTGGAGCCGGTCGAGGTCGACGGCTGGAAGGGCCCCGCGTATCTGCGGGCGGGACAGACGATTCCGCGTCGCGACCGCGGTACGGCGCTGCTGTGCCCGTTCGATCCGCTGATCTTCTTCCGGCCGCGGGTCGAGCGCCTGTTCGGCGGGTTCAAGTACCGCATCGAGATCTACACACCTGCGCCGAAACGGCAGTACGGGTACTACGTGTGGCCGTTCCTGCTCGACGGTGAACTGGTGGGGCGGGCCGATCTGAAGGCGGATCGCGCGAATGACGCGCTGCAGGTGGTGGGTGCGTTCGCGGAGGAGGGCGCGGAGCGGTCGCGAGTAGCGCACGCATTGGCGGGTGAGTTGCGGACTATGGCGTCCTGGCTGGGGCTGGAAGATGTGGTCGTGGGTAATAGGGGCGACTTGGCCCGCGATCTACGCCCAGCCTTGCGATGAGCGTGCCGCATCAGTTGGTGCGCGGATTCCGCCGGTCAGGCCGGCGCGCTCGGTCGAAACAGCGTGTCACTGACGTGAGATGGACTGCGCTGCAAGAGCATTTATCTGACGCGAGGGAGGCCTTCTTCAGCTTGCTGCGGCGACGCATATGCCGGATGACGGCACGGGCCGCGACCGGTTGGAGGTCTCGTAGGGCTGTCCGTCCGAGTTCGTTGAACGCCGAGCTTGCGCGGGTGATGACCGGTGCGTGATGGCTCACAAGCATTGTCCTGCAGATGATTTGGAATCACTGCCCGGGGTACAGTCGACGGAAAGCATAGCGCGCGCGATTGCGCGATTCGCTCAAACGTTCCTGTGGATAAATGTAAGGCGTGGGTTCTTGAAAGGCTTGACCGCAGCAATCGATTCGGCACGATACGCCCGAACGTAATGAACGAAGCCACGCCGGTTCGATGTATTGGCCTACTTTTGATTGCCGCGCTTCCAATGGACCTATCGCGGCCATCAACGGCCGCCGGAAAAGCCGGTGAACACATTGTGAAGCCCGGGGGGTGCCGTGGCAGTCACTCAACACGCCTTAACCAACTCCATCCGGTTCTCGAAGCGCCGTACCGCTAAGCAACCGTGTGACAGCTGCTCAACGAGGGTTCATGCAAGACAATGCTGACCTCGCAGCAACGACAACTTCCTTCCAGCGAGGATCAGACAAGTAGCGGTCGTCCGGTTCGTCGCGAAGTTCGGCAACAAGCGGCCCGAGGACTTCCTCAAGTCGAGTCAATTGGTCGGCCTCATCCTCATTCACGAGAACGGTCCCGATTCGAGACTTCGTATCGGGCAATACCATGTCGTAGAGGATGTTGACATTCAAAGTCAGATCATCGTAGAAATTCTCGCGAGGATATATCCGGTTCACCCATACTCGTTGTTGGTAATCCGGGTCAGCCAACGCGGCGAGTGCGCCAGCAACCTCTTGTCGCATTTGCGGATATTTCACGCCCATCATGGGTGGCTCCAACTACTCCAACGAAGCCATTCTTCCAAGGGAATATGGGCCAATTCAGCATTTTCTGGTCTGGTAGACCGTGGCCAGCCGGTCCCACGCCTGCGCCGCCTTGTCGATCTTGTCAATTTGCGTGACGACTCCGCGAGCGACTCGACGACCTTGGCGGCTCCCTCGTGCCATTCTTCCCAGATCGCGGTGTACGCCAATGCTGCGATGCCTGACCAGCCGCGTGAGAGGCTGTCCCACTCGCCGACGATGCCGGTCCGTAGTGCTTCTGCATCGTTGGCGACCGCATGGGCGATGTCGAACGCTCGGTCAGCGTCGACTCTCCGAAATTCGGCCACGGCTCACGCCTATGGCGCTTAGCGAGTGCTCCTGTGCATGCATTCCGCGCGCAGGCTAGCCCCTCGCTCAGACGCAGTCGGCGCAGATCGTCTTGTCGCCCGACTGCAGTGCGAGCCGGCTGTGGTGCTGCACCAGGAAGCAGCTCGAGCAGGTGAACTCGTCGGCCTGCTTCGGCAGCACCCGGACGGTGAGCTCCTCGCCGGACAGGTCCATGTCGGGCAGGACGATCGGATCGACCGCGTCACCGTCGTCCACGTCGAGCACCGCGACGTCGACCTTGCTGCGCCGGGCGGCGATCGCCTCGAGTGATTCGTCGACCGTGTCGTCGGTGTCCTTCACACGGGGTGCGTCGTAATCGGTGGCCATCAGTCACACTCCCTCTCTAGATCGGCGTCTGGGTAACACCGATTGAGAACGAATTTGTTCCCGGCCCATCTGCCTCCGAAACCTGGAATTTGAGGTTCCTTGCGCCTCGTTCGTGCATCCCGCTGCGCCGTGCGCCGGGTCGCGAAGCTGACTGCACAATCGGCGCGACAATCGGCGCGCGGCCGCGCGCACACCGGAACACCGAACGGTGCGCGTTAGGGTGAGCCGTGGCCGAGACCACGCCGCTGCGCGTCCAACTGATCGCCAAGACGGAGTTCACCGCGCCGCCGGACGTGCCATGGGATACCGACGCCGACGGCGGGCCCGCGCTCGTCGAATTCGCCGGGCGTGCGTGCTATCAGAGCTGGTCGAAGCCGAATCCGAGGACCGCCACCAACTCGGCCTACATCCGCCACATCATCGACGTCGGGCATTTCTCGGTTCTCGAGCACGCGTCGGTCTCCTTCTACATCACCGGAATCTCCCGCTCCTGCACCCATGAGCTGATCCGCCACCGACATTTCTCGTACTCGCAGCTCTCGCAGCGCTACGTCCCCGAACACGACGCGCAGGTGGTGGTGCCGCCGGGCATCGAGGACGACCCCGAGCTGATCGAGCTGTTCTCCGCGGCCGCCGATGCCAGCCGGGCGGCCTACACCGAGCTACTCGAACGCCTCGAAGCCAAGTTCAGGGGCGATGAGCCCGGCGAAAAGCTCGGGGTGCTGCGCCGCAAGCAGGCGCGCCAGGCCGCGCGGGCGGTGCTGCCGAACGCCACCGAGACCCGCATCGTCGTCACCGGCAACTACCGCGCGTGGCGGCATTTCATCGCGATGCGGGCCAGCGAACACGCCGACGTCGAGATCCGCCGGCTGGCGATCGAGTGCCTGCGTCAATTGGTCGCCGTCGCACCCCAGGTGTTCAGCGACTTCGAGATCTCTACGCTCTCGGACGGCACGGAGGTCGCCACGTCACCTCTGGCCACGGAAGCGTGACCATAGCGAGTAATCTGAGCCCCGTGAGCACCAGCGGAATCGATGTGACAGCCCGGTTGGGCACCTTGCTGACCGCGATGGTGACTCCGTTCAGGCCCGACGGCTCGCTGGACACCGAAACCGCGGCCCGGTTGGCGAACCGGCTGGTGGACGCCGGCTGCGACGGCCTGGTGCTGTCCGGGACCACCGGTGAGTCCCCGACGACGACCGATGCCGAGAAGATCGCGCTGCTGCGGGCGGTGCTCGAGGCCGTCGGCGACCGGGCGCGCATCATCGTCGGAGCCGGTTCCTATGACACCGCACACAGCGTGCACCTGGCGAAGGCATGTGCGGCCGAGGGTGCGCACGGGCTGTTGGTGGTGACGCCGTACTACTCGCGTCCACCCCAGGAGGGGCTGCTGGCCCACTTCACCGCGGTGGCGGATGCCACCCCTCTGCCGAACGTGCTCTATGACATCCCGCCGCGGTCGGTTGTGCCGATCCAGTGGGACACCATGCGCATCCTCGCCGAGCACCCGAACATCGTGGCCGTCAAGGACGCCAAGGGCGATCTGCACGGCGGCGGGCAGGTCATCGCCGAGACGGGCCTGGCGTACTACTCCGGCGACGACGCGCTCAACCTTCCCTGGCTGGCCATGGGCGCCGTCGGCTTCGTCAGTGTGTGGGGCCACCTGGCGGCCAGCCAGTTGCGAGAGATGTTGTCCGCCTTCCAATGCGGTGACATCGCGCGGGCCCGCAAGATCAATGTCACGCTCGGCCCGCTGGTCAACGCCCAGGCCCGGCTCGGTGGAGTGACGCTGTCGAAGGCGGGGCTGCGGCTGCAGGGCTTCGACGCCGGCGATCCGAGGCTGCCCCAGGTGCCCGCGACACCCGTGCAACTCGACGCGTTGGCCGCCGATATGCGAGCGGCCGCGGTGCTGCGGTAGTGAACGAAGAACTCAGACCACCGGGGCCACTGGCCCCAGGCGGACTACGGGTCACTGCGCTGGGCGGAATCAGCGAAATCGGCCGGAACATGACCGTTTTCGAGCATCTGGGCCGGCTGCTGATCGTCGACTGCGGGGTGCTGTTCCCGACGCACGACGAGCCCGGCGTCGACCTGATCCTGCCCGACCTGCGCCTCGTCCAGGACCGGCTCGACGACGTCGAAGCCCTGGTGCTCACTCACGCCCACGAGGACCACATCGGCGCAATCCCGTTCCTGCTCAAGCTGCGTCACGACATTCCGGTCGTCGGGTCGAAGTTCACCCTGGCGCTGGTGGCCGAGAAGTGCCGCGAACACCGGATCAAGCCGGTCTTCGTCGAGGTCGACGAGGGCCAGAGCTCGCGACACGGCGTGTTCGAGTGCGAGTACTTCGCGGTCAACCACTCGATACCCGGCTGCCTGGCCATCGCGATCCACACCGGTGCCGGGACGGTCCTGCACACCGGCGACATCAAGCTCGACCAGTCGCCGCCCGACGGGAAGCCCACCGACCTGCCCGGGATGTCGCGACTCGGCGACGCGGGCGTCGATCTGTTCCTGTGCGACTCGACCAACGCCGAGATCCCCGGCGTCGGACCGTCGGAGAGCGAGATCGGCCCGAACATGCACCGGCTGATCCGCAGCGCCCAAGGACGCGTCATCGTGGCTTGCTTCGCCTCCAATGTCGGTCGCGTGCAACAGATCATCGACGCGTCGGTGGCGCTCGGCCGCAAGGTTGCGTTCGTCGGCCGGTCGATGGTCCGCAACATGGGGATCGCGAAGGAACTCGGCTATCTCACGCTGCAGAACGACGACGACATCATCGACATCGGCGCCGCCGAGATGATGGCGCCCGAACGCGTCGTGCTGGTCACCACCGGAACACAGGGCGAGCCGATGGCGGCGCTGTCGCGGATGTCGCGCGGTGAGCACCGCAGCATCACCCTGACCGCGGGCGACCTCATCATCATGTCGTCGTCACAGATACCGGGCAACGAGGAGGCGATCTTCGGCGTGCTCGATGCGCTGGCGAAGATCGGTGCGCGCGTCGTCACCAATGCCCAAGTGCGCGTCCATGTCTCGGGGCATGCCTACGCCGGCGAGCTGTTGTTCCTCTACAACGGCGTTCGGCCGCGCAACGTGATGCCCGTGCACGGCACCTGGCGGATGCTGCGGGCCAACGCCGGTCTGGCCGCCCGCACCGGGGTGCCGGAGGAGAACATCGTGCTGGCCGAGAACGGCGTCAGTGTCGATCTGATGGCCGGCCGAGCGTCGATCGCCGGCGCGGTGCCGACCGGCAAGATGTTCGTCGACGGACTGATCACCGGCGACGTCGGCGACGCCGTCGTCGGCGAACGGCTCACCCTCTCTTCCGGATTCATCGGCATCACGGTCGTACTCCAGCGCGGCACCGGAAAGCCCGCGGCCGCACCACATCTGCACTCCCGCGGCTTCTCCGAGGACCCCAAGGCCCTCGAACCCGCCGTCCGCAAGGTCGAGGAGGCGCTCGAAGCCCTTGTCGCCGAACGGGTCACCGACATCAACCGCATCGCCCAGGCGTCGAGGCGCGCCGTCGGCAAATGGGTGGGGGAGACCTACCGCCGCCAGCCGATGATCGTCCCCACCGTCATCGAGATCTGACTCTTCTCAGCGCACCGCTCCGGCCGGTGCAGGCGTGAAGGTTTCAACCAACCCGGGACTGCGGACTACCGGTGGGGGAGCGGGGTCGAATGTGGCTGTGGCGACGGCCGACGGAGATAGGGGGCGAATTATGGCCTCCTCCGCGGGCGGCGCCTGACACTTCTTCACCGCGGCATTCCACACGCCGCCGGAACCGACGCAGCAGTGGTGTACGTGCTCGTCGAATTCCTCTTGCGTGAAGCCTTGCCCGATACCGGAGTTCCAGCACTGGTCGTACGCGCCGATATCCCATTCGGGCACCGCGCTCGCGTTGGTGGCGGAGGCGAGCGCGGTGAGGGCCGCGGCGGCCGCAGCCGTGGTGGTGATGAGTGATCTCATGGTCGTTCCTTCGGTCCATTGCTCGGGGGATATTGAGGTGTCGCTGAAAGGAAGGCTGCCGAATGCACCGCAAATCCGTAATGGCTCTGCCGCCAGAATCCATCGCCGAACGAGGAAGCATTGCCTATCCGCCAGGTAAGTACCGGCGCGAGGCTAACGCTTGTTGACCGATCCCGCGTCGACGGGAAGCGCGACCCCGGTGATGTAGCGTGCGGCGTCGGACACCAACCACGCCACCGCGTTCGCGATGTCCTCGGCCTGCAGCACCTGCACCGGCAGCGCGTTGCCCATGTCCTGCGGGGTCTTCTCCGCGATGCTGCCCAGCCACTCGCGGGTGGCCTCGTTGTTGATCATCGGGGTGTCCACACCGGCGGGATGCACCGAGTTGACCCGGATGCTGTGCGGGGCAAGCAGGTTGGCGTACAGCCGCATCAACCCGACGATGCCGTGTTTGGCGGCGACGTAGCCGATCGCGCCGGGGTCGTCGCTGCCGACGCCGATCAGACCCGCGACCGAACTGGTGAGCACGATCGAGCCGCCTTCGCCGTGGGCGAGCAGCGCCTCCTTCGACACCTCGACCGTGTGGTGCACGCCGGTGAGGTTCACGTCGATCACATCGCGCCATCCGTCGGCGCCTGACTGCATCGGCGCGATACCGGCGTTGGCGACGACGATGTCGAGGCGGCCGAACTCGTCGACACCGGCCTGCAACGCCGACGCCAACGCGTCCTGATCGCGAACGTCGGCCTGCCGCGCCACTATTCGCGCGCCGGTGTCCTCGACCAGCTTCACGGTCTCGGCCAGGTCGTCGGCCGTCGCCAGCGGATAGGGCACCGAGGCGATCTGGTCGCAGAGGTCGACGGCGATGATGTTCGCGCCCTCGGCGGCCAGCTTCACCGCCTCGGCACGACCCTGGCCCCGCGCCGCGCCCGTGATGAACGCGACTTTGCCTGCGAGCGCGGGCATCAGGACCGCAGTGCGCCCTTGCTCGGGTCTCCGGCGACGACCGGCTGCAGCATCTTGATGTCGGGCGCACCGTCGAGGTGCTCACCGACGGCGCCGAACAGCTCACCGATGGCCGGAGCGGTGCTGTGCGTCTTCAGGGCGTCCTCGTCCGCCCACTGCTCGACGAACACGAAGGTGCCGTTCGCCTCGTGCAGCGCGTAGAGCTCGCAGCCGGGCTCCTGGTGCACCGCCTCGATGGCCTTCTTGCAGGCGTTCCGCACCGTGTCTACGGATTCGGGTTTGGCGGTCATGGTGGCGACAACGACAACGGGCATCGGCGGGGGACTCCTCGGTGAGTGCCTTGCTGGACGAGTGCACAGCCTACTCACCGACACCCGCGACCCTCAGACCACGTCTATCCAGATCGTGAATGCCACGGCGAACACCGCGACGAGGACGAGCCCGACCGCGTTCGCGGCGCCGATCCGCGGGACCTCGGCGCGGTGGATGCGCAACTCCCGCGCGAGGAGGAACAACGGAAACGCCACGCTGATCGCGATGAAGAACGAGGCGATGACATACACCCAGACGAATCGGATGCCGTGTTTGCGCGCCTCGTACACCATGAAGATGATCGCGGAGAGCCCAAACAAAATGATGTCGGCGGTGATCGAACGCGACGCCGGGTTGACCTTGGTGTCTTCCCAAAACACGCGCAGGAAGTCCGCCCCGCGGTCGAGGTAGGCCAGGTTCTGGCTCCAGGTAGCGACGAGCGCGACGACCGCGATGGCGCCGTAGGCAGCGCACAGCACTTTGGTGGTGGTCGGCAGGGCCGCCGACGTCTTGGTTTCGGTCATTTCCGCACAGTAAGTCGCAAAAGCGCATCAATCGATGCGGATCTGTTACCCGTGTGGCAGATGGTGATTCTGGGGCTGGAGCGACTAGGCTTACAGGCATGCCTAGTAAGACCGCCGCGCGCTCTGGAACCCGTTCGACCAGGTCAAAACAGGGTGCGCGCTCCGGTGGCCGGGCGGCGCCGCGGCGCAAGCCGGCACCGCGGCGGACCTCGTCACCCATTTCGTCGGCCGGCGCCTCGGTCGGTCGCGGAATGCGGGCGGGCTGGCTGATGCTGGCCAAGGGCGCCGGTACCACCGCACGCTCCGTCGGTCGGGCCCGCGATCTGGAACCGGGTCACCGGCGCGACGGCATCGCCCTGGCACTGCTGGGCCTGGCGGTGATCGTCGCGGCGAGTTCATGGTTCGGCGCCGCCGGCCCGGTGGGTGACTGGCTCGACACGTTCCTTCGGATGCTGATCGGCGCCGCCGTCGTGCTCGTCCCGATCGCATTGGCCGCCGTTGGCATCACGCTCATGCGTACCGAACCCGATCCGGACGCCAGGCCGCGCCTGATCCTCGGCACGGCGATGATCGCGCTACCCGCGCTCGGACTGTGGCATCTGTGGGCCGGTTCGCCGCAGGATCCCACCGCACGCCAGCACGCCGCGGGCTTCTTCGGTTTCGCGATCGGCGGCCCGCTGTCCGACGGGCTCACCGCGTGGATCGCCGCGCCGCTGTTGTTCATCGGTGTGTTGTTCGGCGTATTGCTGGTGACCGGCACCACGATTCGCGAAGTGCCGTCGACGGTGCGGGCCATGTTCTCCGCGCGGGGTTACGACGAATACGAGTACGACGAGTACGACGACGAGGACACCGCCGTCATCTCCGAGTCCGACGACTTCTCCGACGGCTACTACGACGACCCGAAGGCCTATGGCGACGACGCCGAACAGGCATGGCCGTCGGGCACACCCATGGAGAACTACCCGCTCTCCGACGAAGCGCCGACGATTCCCGAACCGACCGCGAAGAGCCGCAAGAAGAAACCGAAACAGCCGACGATGACGCTGGACCGTGTCGTCGACGGGCCGTATTCGCTGCCGCCGCTCGATCTGCTGATCGCGGGCGATCCTCCCAAGCGCCGCAGCGCGGGCAACGACCGGATGATCGAGGCCATCACCGAGGTGCTCGACCAATTCAAGGTCAACGCATCGGTGACCGGTTGCACCCGCGGGCCGACAGTCACCCGCTACGAGGTCGAACTCGGACCGGGCGTCAAGGTCGAGAAGATCACTGCGCTGCAACGCAATATCGCCTATGCGGTGGCGACGGAAAGCGTCCGCATGTTGGCGCCCATACCCGGCAAGTCCGCCGTCGGCATCGAGGTGCCGAACGTGGACCGCGAGATGGTGCGCCTGGCCGACGTGCTGACCGACCCGGCCACCCGCGGCGACCACCACCCGCTGGTCATCGGTCTGGGTAAAGACATTGAGGGCGAATACATCTCGGCGAACCTCGCCAAGATGCCGCACCTGCTCGTCGCCGGCTCGACCGGTTCGGGCAAGTCGAGCTTCGTGAACTCGATGCTGGTGTCTCTGCTGGTGCGGGCCACCCCGGAGGAGGTCAGGATGATCCTGATCGACCCGAAGATGGTGGAACTGACGCCGTACGAGGGCATTCCGCATCTGATCACGCCGATCATCACCCAGCCGAAGAAGGCTGCCGCCGCGCTGGCGTGGCTGGTGGAGGAGATGGAACAGCGCTACCAGGACATGCAGGCCTCGCGGGTGCGCCACATCGACGACTTCAACAAGAAGGTGCGCTCGGGCGAGATCACCGCGCCGCTGGGCAGCCAGCGCGAGTACAAGCCCTACCCGTACATCGTCGCGATCGTCGACGAGTTGGCCGACCTGATGATGACCGCCCCGCGCGACGTCGAGGACGCGATCGTGCGCATCACCCAGAAGGCGCGCGCGGCAGGCATTCACCTGGTGCTGGCCACGCAGCGACCCTCGGTCGACGTCGTCACCGGCCTGATCAAGACGAACGTGCCGTCGCGGTTGGCGTTCGCCACGTCGTCGTTGACCGACAGCCGCGTGATCCTCGACCAGCAGGGTGCCGAGAAGCTGATCGGTATGGGTGACGGGCTGTTCCTGCCGATGGGCGCGAACAAGCCGATCCGCCTGCAGGGCGCGTTCATCACCGACGACGAGATCCACGCCGTGGTGGAGGCGACCAAGGCGCAGGCCGAACCGGAGTACACCGAGGGTGTCACCAACGCCAAGACCAACAGCGAGCGCACCGACGTCGACCCGGATATCGGCGACGACATGGACGTTTTCCTTCAGGCGGTCGAGCTGGTGGTGTCGAGCCAGTTCGGGTCGACGTCGATGTTGCAGCGCAAGCTGCGCGTCGGCTTCGCCAAGGCGGGCCGGTTGATGGACCTGATGGAGACCCGCAACATCGTCGGGCCCAGCGAAGGTTCCAAGGCGCGCGAGGTTCTGGTCAAGCCCGACGAATTGGCGGCGACGCTGGCGTCGATCCGCGGATCGGACTCCGGCAGCGACGACGACGAGTGATCTGTGCACATCTAGGAGCGCTCAGCGCAACAAGAGGTGCACAGATCGCTAGAGGGTCAACAGCATTCGGGTGTTGCCGAGGATGTTCGGCTTGACGTAGGACAGGTCGAGGAACTCGGCGACGCCGGTGTCGTACGAGCGGCACATCTCCTCGTAGACCTCGGCGGTGACGGGTGTTCCGTCGATCTCCCGAAACCCGTGCCTGCTGAAGAACTCGATCTCGAAGGTGAGCACGAAGATCCGCTCGAGGCGCAGTTCGCGCGCGACGTCGAGCAGTTTGTCGACGATCGCATGCCCGACGCCCTGGCCCCTGACCTTCGGATGCACCGCGACGGTGCGAACCTCACCGAGGTCCGACCACAGCACGTGCAGCGCGCCGCAGCCGATCAGTTCGCTGTTGTACTCGGCGACCCAGAACTCCTGCACCGACTCGTAGAGCGTCACGAGATTCTTCTCCAGCAAGATCTTGCCGGAATAGATGTCGACCAAGGATTTGATGGCGGGAACATCCGAGGTTCGCGCACGCCGCACGACGACCTCGCCGGATTCTGCGCTCACACGTGGAGAGTATCGGTTCGAGCAACCGATATTCTGTTGCGGTGTCGGGCCAACCCCATATCGATCCGCTGGTCCCGCGCGCCCGTGTAGCGAACATCGCAAATGTGCTCACCGGCGTGCGGATGGCGTTGGTTCCGGTTTTCCTCGCCTTCCTGTTCGTCGGCGACGGGCATGAAACGTTCTGGCGGATAGCCGCATTCGTGGTGTTTACCGTCGCGGTGATCACCGACCGGTTCGACGGGGCGTTGGCCCGCAACTACGGCATGGTGACCGAGTTCGGCACACTCGCCGACCCCATCGCCGACAAGGCGCTCATCGGCGCGGCACTGATCGGGCTTTCGATGCTGGGCGACCTGCCGTGGTGGATCACGGTGGTGATCCTCATCCGCGAGATCGGCATCACCGGGCTGCGGTTCGCCGTGTTGCGCCACGGCGTGATCCCGGCAAGCCGCGGCGGCAAGCTCAAGACGCTCGTGCAGGGGGTGGCGATCGGCCTGTTCGTGCTCCCGCTGTCCGGTGCATGGCTGGCGGTTGCCTGGGTCATCATGTGGGCCGCGGTGATCCTCACCGTGCTCACCGGCATCGATTACGTCGTGTCCGCGATCAGGGACTCCCGTGGACGACCCGCTCGTCAGTGACGACGCCCGCGCGCTGATCGCCGACCTCACGGTGCGCGGGCAGACGGTCGCCACGGCCGAGTCGCTGACCGCGGGCCTGCTGGCGGCGACGCTCGCGGGCGTGCCCGGCGCCAGTGTCGTGCTGCGCGGCGGCCTGGTCACCTACGTCGAGGACACCAAGGTCTCGCTGGCGGGGGTGGCCCGCGAAGTGCTCGACGAGGTGGGCCCGGTCGCGGCGCCGACCGCGCGGGCCCTGGCCGTCGGCGCCCAGCAGCGCTGCGAGGCGACCTGGGGTGTGGGCCTGACCGGCGTCGCCGGACCCGAACCACACGGCGGGCACGCCGTCGGGACCGTCTTCCTCGGCATCGCCGGACCGGTTCAGACCGACGTCGTGGAACTGCGACTAGCCGGTTCGCGATGGGACATCCGGCTCGCGGCGGTCGGCGAAGCCGTCGCGCGCCTGCGCTCCATCGTCGCCGGACAGTGATCTGCGCCATCCGGGAACCAACCGGCCCGCTCTCAGCGTTGCCCTAATGGATCCCAGAAAACGACTCCGAAGGGAGAGCACGATGACGGCATTGCTGCGCGAGGTGATCGGCGACGTGCTGCGTCGTGCCCGCGTCGACCAGGGACGCACCTTGCGCGAGGTGTCCGACACCGCGCGAGTCAGCCTGGGCTATCTCTCCGAGGTCGAACGGGGCCGCAAGGAAGCCTCGAGCGAACTGCTCAACGCGATCTGCGGAGCGCTCGACGTCCCGCTCTCGCAGGTGCTCTTCGACGCCGGTCAGGAAATGGACCGCGAGGAGCGTGCCGCCTTCGCCGGAGCCGCCAATATCGACGCCACCACCAAGGTGGTCATCCCGCAGGTCGTGTCGATGGCGGTCGCCTGACGCACTCGTGCGCTGACGCGCGACCCGAGTGACTGTGGTGATACGCGCTGACCCGATAGATTGGGCAGCACGGTAAGCCGGGCCGGCGAGTCCGAGACAACGACACGAAGGCGGAGTGAACTGACATGGCCAATCCGTTCGTCAAGGCGTGGAAGTACCTCATGGCGCTGTTCAGCTCCAAGGTGGACGAATACGCCGACCCGAAGGTGCAGATCCAGCAGGCCATCGAGGAAGCCCAGCGCCAGCATCAGGCGCTGACCCAGCAGGCGGCCCAGGTGATCGGCAACCAGCGTCAGCTGGAGATGCGGCTCAACCGGCAGCTGGCCGACATCGAGAAGCTCCAGGTCAACGTCCGCCAGGCGCTCACCCTCGCCGACCAGGCGACGGCCGCCGGCGACGCGGCCAAGGCCACCGAGTACAACAACGCCGCCGAGGCGTTCGCCGCGCAGCTGGTGACCGCCGAGCAGAGCGTCGAGGACCTCAAGGGGCTGCACGACCAGGCGCTGCAGGCGGCCGGCCAGGCCAAGAAGGCCGTCGAGCAGAACGCGATGATGCTGCAGCAGAAGATCGCCGAGCGCACCAAGCTGCTCTCTCAGCTCGAACAGGCCAAGATGCAGGAGCAGGTCAGCTCGTCGCTGCGCTCAATGAGCGAGTTGGCGGCCCCGGGCACCACGCCCAGCCTCGACGAGGTGCGTCAGAAGATCGAGCGCCGCTATGCCAACGCGATGGGCGAGGCCGAGCTGGCGCAGAACTCGGTGCAGGGCCGGATGATGGAGGTCCAGCAGGCGAGCGTGCAGATGGCCGGGCATTCGCGGCTGGAGCAGATCCGCGCCTCGATGCGCGGTGAGCAGCTGCCTGCCGGTGGTAACGCCGCGGCGCAGCCCGCGGCCCCGGCGGCCAACCCGCAGCAGGCGACGCCGGAAAACCCGCTGTCGCAATAGCCGAAGAGGAACCCGTGAGTGCGCAGACGAGTCGGCCCGAGCCGTGGCGCTCGCTGATGCAGCGAGGCCTTCAGAACGGGATCGACACGGCCGCCGAGTGGTCCGATGTGCTGGCCGACAAGCTGAACGCCGCCGCCGACCCGCGCGCGAAGCTTCTCCGTAAGCGGCGGTGGGCGCTGCGGCTCACGGTGTTCTTCACAATGTCGTCCATGTTCTGGATCGGCGTCACCGGGCTGGTGGCCGCGTGGGACGTTCCGGCGTGGGCACTGCTCATCCCGTCACCGATCGCCGTCGGCGCGGCCTTCCTGGCGACGCTGTCGTTCCTGCGGTATCGCTGGCTGCGACGCGAGCCGTTGCCCCCGCCGCGGTCGCGTGCCACCCGCCGGCTCCCACCGCGGGGTTCTGCCGCACGTCAGTCGATGGCGGCGCTGGCGTCCTCCGAACGCGGGTTGTTCTCGCTGCTGGGGGTGATGGAGCGCGGTCGGATGCTGCCCGCCGACGAACTCCGCGAGCTGACCGCCGCGGCGAACCAGACGGCGGCGACCATGGCCGCCACCGCGAACGAAGTGGTGTCGATGGAGCGGGCGATCCGTGCGACGCCGCAGTCACGCGCCCACCTGACCCCCACCATCCGGGCGTTCACCGCACAGCTCGACCACGGCGCGCATCAGTACGGCGAAATGGTCAATGCCGCAGCGCAATTGGTGTCGGCCGCGAACACCGGCCCGACGTCCACGTCCCCGATGTGGCAGCAGCGTTACCGCGACGAGCTGTCGAACGCCACCGACCGCCTCGTCGGCTGGGCCCAGGCGTTCAACGAACTGGGCCACGTCCGCGGGGCATAACCCTCCTACATGGTCGGCCGCAGCGACGGAACCACCGTCGCGACCAGCCCGCGCACCGTCGCCTTGACGAAGTCGAGGGTGTCGAAGTAGTCGCGCCACAACGTGATTCGGCCGGCGTGCACCTCGAACGTCCCGCACACCCAGAACTGCAGGCGTACCGGCCCGAAGATCAGCGCATCGGTGCGTTCGGTGAGCACGGAGTTGCCGTCGGCGGCGACGCGGTGGATCTTCACCTCGAAGCGCGCCCGGCCCTGACCCCGCCGGAAGATGCTCATGATGCGCTTGCGGCCGCGGATCGTGGGGTAGCCGACGTTCTGCCATTCCACGTTGTCGGCGAGTAATCCGTCGGCGGTGTCGAAGTCCTCGTCCTGCAGCGCGTACAGGAACGTCTCCACCGCCCGGATGTTGTCGACGTCGGTTTTCAGTTCGGAAGCCTGGTCGGTCATGCGGCCAGCCTAGTGCCGCGCCGCTGTGGCAGGGTAGGCCCAATGCGCGTCGCGGTCGTCGCCGGACCTGATCCGGGGCATGCCTTTCCAGCGATCGCGCTGTGCCTTCGTTTCCTGGTCAACGGCGATTCGCCCACGCTGCTGACCGGAACGGAGTGGCTCGACACCGCCCGCGACGCCGGCGTCCCCGCCGCCGAACTACTCGGCCTCGACCCGGAGGACGCCGACGACGACGCGGATGCCGGGGCGAAGGTCCACCAGCGTGGCGCTCGGATGGCCGTGCTCAACGCGCCGCAGATGCGCCGGCTCGCGCCGGACCTGGTGGTCTCCGACGCCATCACCACCGCGGGCGGCTTCTGTGCCGAACTGCTCGGGCTGCCGTGGGTCGAACTCAACCCACATCCGCTGTACCGGCCGTCGAAGGGGCTTCCGCCGATCGGCAGCGGTCTCGCGCCGGGAGTCGGTGTCCGCGGTCGACTGCGCGACGCGGTCCTGCGCGCCCTCTCCGCGCGGTCGTGGCGGCAGGGCATCCGGCAACGCGCGGCCGCGCGGGTGCAAATCGGGCTGCCCGCAGCCGATCCCGGCCCACGCCGGCGGTTGATCGCCACGCTGCCGGCGCTGGAGGTGCCGAGGCCGGACTGGCCTGCCGAGGCCGTGGTGGTCGGCCCACTGCACTTCGAGCCGACGACGGCGACGCTGGACATACCCGCAGGCGGCGGACCGGTCGTGGTGGTCGCGCCGTCCACCGCGACGACGGGGGAGGGCGGCCTGGCGAAGATCGCCCTGGCGACCCTGACACCGGGAAAGGTGCTGCCGCCACAGTCGCGGGTCGTCGTGTCGCGCCTCGGCGGCACGCAGGTCGCGGTGCCGCCGTGGGCGGTGGTCGGGCTGGGACGGCAGGACGAGCTGCTGTCGCACGCCGACCTGGTGATCTGCGGTGGCGGTCACGGCATGGTGGCCAAGACGCTGCTGGCGGGCGTTCCGATGGTCGTGGTCCCCGGCGGCGGCGACCAGTGGGAGATCGCGAATCGTGTTGTGCGGCAGGGCAGTGCACAGCTGGTGCGTCCGCTCACCGCGGAGGCGCTGACCAGCGCGGTGCGTGAGGTGTTGGACACACCACGGTACCGGGATGCGGCGCGGCGGGCCGGGGCGACGGTCGCCGACGTCGAGGATCCGGTACGGGTGTGCCATGAAGCACTGCGGAGCCCGGCGTAGTTTGGGCCCCGTGCGGTTGACGGAATTTCATCAGCTTGTCGAGGAACAGTTCGGCTCGGTGCGCGGCGCGTCGCTGCTCGTGGACCACGTGCTGAGCGGGTGCGACGGGCGCACGGCCGCACAAGCCATTGAGGACGGCGTGGAACCGCGGGACGTCTGGCGCGCGCTGTGCTCGGACTTCGACGTCCCGCGTGATCAGTGGTGAGCCGCTAGCGGTTGTCCTCGGTGCGACCGGTGCCCGCGGTGTGCGACGGGCGCGTGGCGCCGTCTTCGCCCGAGCCTTCCGGTTTGGCCGAGGTCTGCCGGCCCTCGTACGGGGGGACCTCGGGTTTCACATCCTTAGGCGGTTCGTTGGTGAATCCCGTCTGAAAGTCCGGCTTTCCGCCGTCGTCGTGGGCGGGAACGGATTCGTCGCCGCGATAGGTGTCCGACGGGCGGTCCGCGGGGCCGCCCGAGGGTTGATCGGATCCGGTTCCGCGCTTTCCTCGTTCCTCCGGCTCTGTCATGGCAATCACTCCTCACTTGTCGCCGCGGATCGGCGGCGACGCATCGACGGCCTCAGGCGCGCTGACCCAGGACCAACGCCGTTTCCCGGTGCAGCCGGCCGAAGTTGTAATACGCCGCGCAGGCGCCCTCGGGGGACACCATGCACGTCCCGATCGGTGTCTCCGGTGTGCACGCTGTCCCGAAGACCTTGCACTCCCACGGTTTGATGACACCCTTGAGCACCTCGCCGCACTGGCACGCCTTCGGATCGGCCACCCGCACACCCGGCATGGCGAAGGTGCGTTCGGCGTCGAAGTCGGCGTAGTCGGGGTGCAGGCGCAGCGCGCTCTGCGAGATGAACCCCAGCCCCCGCCACTCGAAATGCGGTCGCAGCTCGAACGTCTGGGCCATCAGCTTGAGCGCCTGGGTGTTTCCCTCTGGGCGTACCACCCGCGTGTACTGGTTCTCGACCTCGCAGCGGCCGTCGCGGATCTGTTGCAGCAGCATGTGCACCGACGCGAGGATGTCGAGCGGCTCGAATCCCGCCACCACAATGGGTTTTCCGTACACATCCGGGACGAACCGGTACGGGCGCAGCCCCACCACCGTCGAGACGTGTCCGGGCCCGAGGAATCCGGACAGGCGCAGGTCGGGAGACTCCAGGATCGCCTTGATCGGCGGAACGATGGTGACGTGGTTGCAGAACACGCTGAAGTTGCCCACGCCCAACGCTTTCGCCCGTACCAGCGTCACGGCGGTGGACGGCGCGGTGGTCTCGAAGCCCACCGCGAAAAACACGACCCGTTTGTCCGGATTGTCGAGCGCGATCTTGAGCGCGTCCAGCGGCGAGTACACGAACCGCACATCGGCGCCGCGGGCCTTCGCTTCTATGAGGTTGCCCCGCGATCCCGGCACCCGCATCATGTCGCCGAACGTCGTGAAGATGACATCGGGCTGCTCGGCCAGCCACATCGCGTCGTCGACGCGTCCCATCGGGATGACGCACACCGGGCATCCGGGCCCGTGCACCAGCTCGACCGTCTCGGGCAGCAGATGCTCGATACCGTGGCGGTAGATGGTGTGGGTGTGGCCGCCGCACACCTCCATGAACTTGAACTCGTCGTCGCCGGCGAGGTCGGTGATGGATCTGACCAGCGCGCGTGCGGCGGCCGGGTCGCGGAATTCGTCGACGAATTTCATGGCTTGCCCCTCAGGCGATTTCGGACGAGTTGAACGCTTCGATCTCGGCGGCGTAGTCGGCGCCCATCTTCTGCACCTGGTCGAGGGTGAGCGTGGCCTCGTGCTCGTCGATCTTGGCCATCGCGAACCCGACGTGGACCAGTACCCAGTCGCCGACCTGCAGGTTGTCGTCGGCCAGCAGGCGCACGCTGATGGTTCTGCGGACGCCGTTGACGTCCACCTTGGCCAGCGACTCTTCGGTGTCGACGATGTCGACCACCTGACCGGGAATGCCGAGGCACATGTCGGTCTCCTCTCAACAGATCCGCGGCAGGGGATCGCCGACGAGCATGTCGACAATCCTGCTACCGCCGAAAGACGTTCTTAGCGCGACGATTCCGTGAGGCTCGGGGACGATCTCGCCGACCACCGCGGCCTGTGCGCCCTGCGGGTGGCCGCGCAACGCGGACACCGCCGCATCGGCCTCGTCGGCGGGCACGACGGCGACGAACTTGCCTTCGTTCGCCACGTAGAGCGGGTCGATGCCGAGCATGTCGCACGCCCCGAGCACCTGCGGCAGGACGGGCAGCGTGTCCTCGTCCAAGATCATCGCGAACGGTGCGTCCTTGACGAGTTCGTTGGCCACTGTGCCCACCCCGCCACGGGTCGCGTCGCGCATCCACCTCGTCGACGGCGCCGCGGTCAGCAGTTGCTCGACCAGTTCGTGCACCGGCGCGGTGTCCGAGGCGATGTCGGCGTCGATGGCCAGATCGCCGCGCGCCAGCATGACGGCCATCCCGTGTTCGCCGATCGTGCCGGACAGCACGACCTTGTCGCCGGGCTGCACGCTGTCGCGGGACAGCCGCCGGCCTTCGGGAATCAATCCCATGCCCGCGGTGCAGATGTAGACGCCGTCGGCGGCGCCCCTGCCGACGACCTTCGTGTCGCCGGTGACGATCTGCACGCCCGCATTCAACGCGGCTTCGCCCATGTCCGCGACGATCTCGCGCAGTTCGGCGATCGGGAAGCCCTCCTCGATCACGAACGCCGCCGAAAGCCACTGTGGGCGGGCACCGGAGACGGCCAGGTCGTTGATCGTGCCGTGCACCGCGACGTGTCCGATGGAGCCGCCGGGGAAGCGCCGCGGCGACACCACGTAGGAGTCGGTGGAGAAGGCCAGCCGTTCGCCCGACGGCGTCAGCACCGCGGCCGCGTCACCGAGTTGTTCGAGTTCATCGTTGCGGAAGGCCTCGAGGAACACCGCGTCGACGAGCGCTGCCGACGACTTGCCGCCCGCCCCGTGCGCGAGCGTCACGACATCGTCGAGCAGCCGCGGTCGTCGCTGACGGAACTTGTCGATCCGTTCCAGCACCCGGTCTTCGCGTTCGGACGCGCTCGCAGCTCGTGTCATGGGGAATGTGCTCCGTTCAGTGCGCGGGCCGAATTGGCGTGCAGCTCTTCCTGGACCACCGACCAGAGTCGGTAGCCGAGCATCGCGTGGCTCTCCTGGATGCGGTGGATGCTCTGCGAGTGGACGGTGAAACAGAAGTCGAGGTCGTCGGCGGCCGCCATCCGTCCGCCGTCGTGGCCGGAGAAGCCCACGGTCAGCAGGCCGCGACGCTTGGCCTCGGTGATCGCGGTCATCAGGTCGTCGGAGTTGCCAGACGTGGACAGCGCGATCGCGACGTCGCGGTCGCGGGCGTGGGCGATGATCTGGCGTTTGAAGATCAGTTCGAACCCGACGTCGTTGCCGAGCGCGGTCACCACCGCGTTGTCGGCGGCCAAAGACCATGCGGCGACCGGCCTTCCGCGCGCCGGTCGGCTGAACAGCGAGGCCAACGTCGCGGCGTCGGTGGAGCTTCCGCCGTTGCCGAACGTGTACAGCCGCCCGCCGCGGCGGAACCGCTCGGCCATCTGCGTTCCGGCCGCGGTCAACGCGTCGCCGTACTCGTCGAGTGATTCCCGTTGCAGTCGAGCACTTTCAGCCGCCTTACCGCGGGCCGATGCCGCGAGATCATCGAGCAGGCTCGTGGCGTCCGTCTCCTCGGACTCGATGAACGGATACAGGAAACCGGTGGCATCGGAGTCGGTCATCGGCTCACCTCCTCGGGCTCGATGCGCGAGATGGCCGCGCCGGCGTGCAGCAGAACGAGGTCGTCGACCGCGACGTCACCGATCAGCGTGACGTCGACCCACTCCTCGCCGTCGGCGGTGCGGACCAGCGCCGAGCTCATCGCATCAACCGGGGACGCCAGCACCTCACCGAGTCGCCCCTCGTCGCTGCACGTCACGCAGACGGTCGCGGGCTCGGCGGATTTGAGCAATCCCGGATGCTCGAAGCAGACGTGTGTCAACTCCCAGAGCAGGTGATACAGCAGCACGAATGCTCCGGTGGCCGGCACCATCGGATCCTCGGTGTCGATCCAGAGGATGTGGTTCGCCGCTCCCGCCGGCGGACGCGGTCCGGACCCGATCCACAACGTCAGGACGCCCCACGCGTCGGCGCGCCGCATCGCGTCGAGGACCGACGGTTCGTTCGCCGATGCCACCGCGATCAGCAGGTCGCCGGGTCGGCTGGCCACCCGCGCCTGCGCGACGGGGTCCGGTTCCACGAGGGCGACGGACGGGAGGGCCCGCTTGCCCATGACCACCGGATGCACGAATTCGACGGCGATGTGGTGGGCGTGTGGTTCCCACTGCGGCGAGATCACCCACAGGGTCGCGCCGTCGTTGAACCGACGGGCCAGATCCAGCGCGGCGGCGGCGAGGTCGGCCGACAGTTCCTCGCCGACATACGGGCGTTGCGCGGTCGTCATCGTGATCCCCCCTGTCCGAGAACGCTGTTCACGAGGTCGAGTGTGGTCAGCGTGGCCGATTCGAGGTCGGCGGCCTCCTCGTCGGTCAACGTCCCACAGATCCAGTCCCAGTGGGCCGAGACCACCGCTCCGTGCGGCGGAGCGGGCGCCAGGGAGAGTTCGCCGCGCTTCCATGCGATCCGCTCGGCGCGCGGCTCGCCCAACGCCAGCCGACCGTGCCGGTACTGCAGTGGACGCGACGCGATCTCCGCCTGGTCGTCGGCGACTGACGTGACACTGCCCCAGCGGATGCGGCAGGCCTGCATGACGCCCACCGCGGTGTCGGCGTCGCGCCCCAGGAACTTGACCCAGGGGTAGACGACGAAGACGTGAAAGCTGTGGTGCGCCAGGACGTCGGAGGTGGTGGGCACCGCGTCGAGCATTCCGGTGACCTGACCGGTGAACGCCGCGCGCAACCGTGCCAGCAGATGACCGGGGTCCACCTTGGACAGCGCCGGACCACCGATCCAGTAACTGTGGACGACTTCGTCATCGAGTGCGTCGGATGCCCCGAGGGCTTCGGCGATGGCGCTCAGGTACGGCCAGGCCCCGTCGAACTCGCGTGCGTGCGAGGCCAGACCGGAGGATCCGCCGCCGTCGGCCGGACCGCAGTAGCCGAGCTCGTTCGGCGGGTAGGCATAGCGGCCGAACACCGTGCGGCCGTCCGCGCCGTTCATGATGCGTTCCCCACCAGCAACTGGCCCAGGGCGATACCGCCGTCGTTGGGTGGCACCGTGCGATGGGTCATCGCGTCGATGCCCCTGTCGTGCAGCCCCCTCAGGGTCGATTCGAGCAACAGCGCGTTCTGGAAAACACCGCCGGACAGGGCCACGGGCCGCGACGAATCGGCGTGTGTGGATGCGAGTTCGACGACGAGTTCGGCGACCGCGCGGTGGAACCGGGCGCCGATGACCGACGAGGACACCCCCGCTCGGAGATCGGCGACGATGGCGTGCAGTACAGGCGCGGGATCGATCACCGCCGTCGGGCCGGATGCGTCGACGGCGAATGCGTAAGCGGTTGCGCCGCATTCGGTACCGCGTGAGACGCCCTCCAGCTCGATGGCGGCCTGGGCTTCATAGTCCACGACGTGGCGCACCCCGGCCAGCGAGGACACGGCGTCGAACAACCGGCCCATGCTGGAGGTCGGCGCGCAGCCGAGGCCGGTCTCAAGTTGTCGGGCGAGCGTTTGACGCTCCTCGGGCGGACAGGCCGAGACCGGAGGCAGATCGGGATCCCACGCGATGTCAGCCGACCACAGGTGCGCCAGGGCCATTCGATAAGGGCGCAGAACGCTGACGTCGCCGCCGGGGAGGGGGACGTACTTCAGATGTGCGAGCCGCTGGTAGCCCTTGTAATTGGCCAGCAGCACCTCACCGCCCCAGACCGCGCCGTCGGGCCCGTAACCCGTTCCGTCGAAGGCGAATCCGAGCACCTGCGTGGATCCGTCCAGACCGTGTTCGGCCATCACCGCGGCGATGTGGGCGTGGTGGTGTTGGACCAGCCTGACCGGCCGGTCCGCCGCGTTGCGCCGGGCCCACTCGGTCGACCGGTACAGCGGATGCGCGTCGGCTACCAACACCTGCGGCGCGACGGACGTCAGCTCCCGCAGATGACGTTGCGCGGAGTCGAACGCCGACAGCGTCGCCAGATCGTCCATGTCGCCGATGTGCTGGCTCAGCCACGCGTACCGGCCATCCGCGACCGCCATGGTGTTCTTCAGGTCGGCGCCGACCGCCAGCGAGGGCGCTACCGGCACCGGCAACGCCACGGGCAGCGGCGCATAGCCGCGCGAGCGCCGGACCGGCAACTCCGCCGGCTCGGCTCCGCCGTCGAGGGTGATCATCCGCATGACGGAGTCGTCGCAGGACACCAGGATTTCACGGTCGTGCATGAGCCAGCCGTCGACGATGTGTGAAAGCCGTTCCAGCGCGGCGTCATCAGTGAAGCAGATCGGCTCGCCGGCGAGGTTGGCCGAGGTCATCACCAACGCGGTCGGTCCGGGGGCGTCGCCGGGCAGCCCGAACAACAGCGCGTGCAGCGGGGTGTAAGCCAGCAGGATGCCCAGGTCGGGGTTGTGGGGTGCGACGGCCTCGGCGACCGGGGCGCCGTCACGCCGCGGCATCAACACGATGGGGCGTTGAGGTCCGGTCAGCAACCGGGCCGACGGCGCGTCGACCTCGACCAGGTTGCGAGCCGTCGCGAGGTCGGGTGTCATCACCGCGAACGGTTTGTCGCCGCGGCGCTTCCTGCCGCGCAACTCGGCGACCGCACGTTCGTCGGCGGCGTCGCAGGCCAGGTGGTAGCCGCCGATGCCCTTGACCGCGAGGATGCCTCCGTCGGCGAGCAATCGGCGTGCGCGCCCCAGCGCGGATTCGCCGGTCGTGGTGGCGCCCCCGTGGTCGCGGTAGGTCAAGGTCGGACCGCAGTCGGGGCAGCAGACGGGTTGGGCGTGGAACCGCCGGTCGGCGGCATCGTGGTATTCGCGCGCGCAGGCCTCGCACATGTCGAAGTCCGCCATGGTCGTGGCATGCCGGTCGTAGGGCAGCGAAGCGATGATGGTGAAGCGCGGGCCGCAGTTGGTGCAGTTGATGAACGCGTGTCGGAAGCGTCGGTTGCGTGGATCGCGTTGTTCGGCGGCGCAGTCGGCGCACATGGCGACGTCGGGCGAGGTCAGCGTGCGGCCACCGTCGGCCCGGGAGGTATCGGCGATGACGAAGCCGGTACCGCCCGCCACCGGAAGCGCTTCGGTGTCAAGGTCTTCGATCACCGCCAGCGGCGGTGGGCGGTCGCGCAGCCGGATCAGGAACGTCTCGACGTCGACGGTGTCTCCCTCGACGTCGATCAGCGCGCCCGCGCTGTCGTTGCGGACGCTTCCGCTCAGCCCCAACGCGGCCGCCGTCGTGTACACGAAGGGCCGGAAGCCGACTCCCTGGACCACCCCGCGGACCCGCACGCGCAGCCGGCAACGCGAGGTCACGGCGAATCCTCCGAGCCCGGAAGGGCTTCGCCGCTGCCCATCAACTGCAGACCGGCGAGTGCCGCGTCGGCCCCGGCCTTGTCGGTCTTCTCCACGACGAAGCCCATGTGGATGATGACCCAGTCGCCCGGTGCGAACGTCTCCTCGGGCAGCATGCCGACGTTGACCTTGCGGTGCTCACCCGCGACGTCGACGAGGGCCAACTGGTCGCCGTAGCCCTCCAGCATCGTCACGACCCGCCCCGGAATTCCCAGGCACATCGGTCAGCCCTCCGCCACCGTGACGCGGGTTGACAGTCCGGCGACCACCTCGCCGATGACCCGCACCGCTTGCGGGACGGCCGACGCGACGGCATCCGACAGCCCGATACCCTCCTCGACGCGGTCAACCTCGCAACCGATCACCACGGTGAAGGGAGGGGTGCCGCCGAGCGCGTTGAGGCTGGCGAACACCGCCGCGGGATCCATCGCGTGCGCGTCCAGACCCGTTGCGCCACAGGCGTCGGTGAGGTCGGCCTCGAACACGTGAAGCGTGCCGGGCGCTCCGCGGTTCGGGATGGCGTCGACGAGGACCAGGGCGTCGCAACCGTCGAGCAGATCGTAGGCCAGGTGCATGCCGCCGATCCCGTAATCGGCGACCGCAACGTGTGATCCGGCGAGGTCGGGCGGCACGCGGCGCATCACCGCGGGGCCGAAGCCGTCGTCCCCGAGGAAGATGTTGCCGAGACCGGCTACCAGGATTCGGGAGATCAGGACACCTCGTTCGCCGTCACATCCGGCGCATTCTCATGTAGCGCCGGGCATCCGGCACGGAGCGGATGCCCACAGCCGCCGCCGCCACGGCCACCACCGCCACGATTCCTACTGCGATCCAGCCGATCACTTCCATTGCGGACTCCCTTCAACCAGAGGTTCGACCTCGTCGGGTGCGAAGTACAGGTACCGGCCGTACCAGTCGTGCAGTTCGGCGCCGGGATCGTCTTCGATGACGACGCCGATATGGTGTTCGCCGTCGACGTCCTCATGTACCGAGGTGACGCGCGCGATCTTGTCGGCATAGAAGACGTCCTGCGCGTCGGCCCGGCGGGAGGGGTGCAACCGCACACGGCTGCCGCGCGCGACGCGAGTGTCGTTGACCAGCACGGCATCCGAGTCCGGCCGCACAGCGGTGTCCGCCGTCGGGTCCCACCATTCGACGCCGGCGGGGATGTCGGGAATCAGGCCCGGTTCGCGGCACGGCGCGTGCGGATTGCGCAGCACGCCGTGCAGATCGAGCATCGCCTCGGGCGACATCGAGTCGCAGCGCTCGATGATCGCTGCGGCGCGTCGATCGGTGGCTCTGGCTTGAGCCTTCTCCTCGTCGGTCATGGTCATGACCCGCAGCGTCAGGATCTCGTCGATCTCGGTCGAGTCGTAGAGCGCACCCTTGCTCTGCTCGGCGATCTCGGGGTGGTCGTAGAGGATGATCGGCGACGCGAGCACGAGGTCGCGATGCGGCGCCGGGCCGGCCAACACCGGAAAGCAGCGGTGCTGACGGCACCGCGCCACGGCGCCGGCGGCCCAGTCCGGCGGTTCGAGCAGGGAGACGAACTCGCCGTCGGCCACCTCCAGCAACAGATGGGTCCCGATCAGCGACACGGCGATCGCCTCGTCCTGGTCGTCGGCCGGTGCAGCCGTGTTGCACACATCGAACGTGAGACGCAGCAGGTCGCCGTCCTGCTCGGCGGACATGTCGAGCCGACCGCTCAGCTCGCGTCGGGTCCGCACCAGCCTGCCACCCGCGACGGGTTCGATCTCTCTCGCCGACGGAGCCGAAATGTCCAGTGTGGCAGGCAGGCTCATGACCGGGAACGGGTCGATCGGAATCTCGCACTCGACCGCCTCGTCCCAACTGACCCACGCATCGGCACCCGAACGCAGTTCGCCGACCGGTTCGAACCGGCCGCCGCCGGCGTCGCGTTCGACGCTGCGGCGTTGCAGTTGCAGGAAGCGAATCACTCCGGTGACCATCGGGATGCCGTGCGGGTCGAGCAGCACCTGGGTGGACAGCGAGGCGTCCTCGCCGATGGTGGCCTGCGCGGCGCCGCGCGGTCCGAGAACGCCGAACTGCCAACGGGACTGGTTCTTGCTCGAGCTGGCGCGGTAGGGGTACAGCAAATATCCCTCGTAGAGCACCGCATCGGCGACAGCTCGTGCGTGATCCCAGTCCGCGGTCATCGAATCTCCTCTGCGGTGTGAGTGGCCAATAGCGAAACGATCGCGTCGTCGTAGTTCAGAAGGCCGCGGGCTGATTTGAACTCAGACAGCATGTCGATGGTGTCGTGCCCCAGGCGCAGCCAGCCGGTGTTGGGGTAGTGCAGGCGCATCAGGTCATGCCACGTGGACACCGGTAGGTCGTAGTGGTCCTCGCGATCCCATGGCACCTGCTGCACGCGCAGATTTCTTTCACTGCGGGTGAAAACCGTTCCACTGAACAGAAATTGCAGCGGGATGTCACCGTCAGCCAGCGCATGGAAGTATTTGGCCGCGGTCACCTCGAAGTCGTAGGTGCACTCGAGCGGCAGGTCCACCTGCGTCGTTCCGGTGAAGCCGGACACCATGGTGCTGGCATGCTGCCAGAGGAAATTGTGTTGTGTGGTGTCCCATCGCTCGCGGGGCCCGAACAGATCGAGCAGTCCGAGCGCCTCGTCATCGGAGTATCGGCGACGCAAGGGTTCGATGCGGACCTGGCACCGCAGTGCGATCGCGTGCACGGGGTCGTCGCCGTCGGCGGCGATGCCGATCCGGGCGGTGAGAACCGGTGCCACCGCGTACGGTTCGGCGCGGATGTCGAGCACGGCGAAGGTCAGCTCTGGCACGGCGCCACCACCTTCGCCCGGTCACGGACGTGCTCGAAGAACTCGTCGAGGTAGCCGCGCACCCGCTGACCGCCGTCGAAGCCGTGCCACAGCTGGCGGAGCCTGCCGACGAACTCGTAGCAGGCGTCGATGGGCAGCAGGAAGCATTCCGGGTCTCGACCGTCGTCATCGGGAACCCGCACGAGCAGGGCCTCGGTGTCGTCGGCGAGCAGGTCCACCCTCGGGTCCGCCGAACGGACCCCCTCCCATGCGGAGAGGTCCAGTTCGGACTCGGTCGCGCCCGCAGGTCCGGGATAGAAGGCGACGACGCGATCCAGCGTCGAGTTGCGAAAGAAGAACGCCAGCCCGACCGGGATCTGCAGAAGCTGCCAATCCCGGCGCGCCAGGGCGAAATCCGGGAACGATAACCAGCGGTCGGGGACCGCGCGATAGCGGAGTTCGGCCTTGGTGTCGGTGAACAGCAGATAACAGCCGCGGCACACACACATCAGCGCTCGCGCCTCGACGTTGACGACGTGTTGGTGTTCGTCGGCGATCGGCTCGGCGCACATCTCACAGCGTTCACCCGCGCGCGCGGGGACGCCGCGGTTGGCCCGGATCATCGCGAGCACGTCGTAGGCGCTGCTCATGCCACACCTGCTTCGGTGGGTTGCGCGGCCATCGCGATCGACAGCACGCCGTCGCGCGCCAGCAGCGGGATCGGCTCGAGGTGGGCGAGCGGATCGGCGCCCTCGTCGACACAGGTCCCGGCGTGCACGACGTCGAAATGGGCGTGGCAGCGCGGGCAGCGCAACACCGCGTCGCCGGTCGGAGAACCCATGCGACGGTGCAACGCGGCACCGGCCAGCGACTCGCGGCAGACACCGCACCGGTCGCGATAGGCGAACACCTCGTCGCCGCTGCGGCACGCCAGCACGGTGGTTCCCGCCACGGAGAAGCCGCCGACCTCACCGGGCATCAGGTCGGTGAATTCCGGTACGGGGTGCCACGAGGCCTGCCCGGGCGCCCGTTGCTGGACGCGGCGAAAGAGCGTCGCCGGTGGAATCACCGTCGGGCTTGACTGCGGAGCGACCACCTCGATCGCGCTGACTTCCGGAGCCGCCGCCCGGATGGCGTCTTCGACGGTCAACTCCAGCGTGACCGCCGACGAGGGGCAGCTCTTGCAGCTGCCGGAGAACTGCAGGTGAACGGTGAATCCGTCTGGGCCGTCGACTGTTTCGAGAAGCGCGACGTCACCGCCGTGTGAACCGAGATACGGGCGGACCCTGTCCAGGGCATCCTCGATGCGCCGGTGGATGCCGTGCGGGTGCAGCCCGTGTACGAGCAGCAGGCTGGCGACGAGGTCGTCGTCGGCCAGCCGTTCGGCCAGCGTGGCATCGGCGCTCACCGCGATCCGCAGGATCCGTTCGAGTCCGGCGCCGTAGAGATCGGTCACCTCGCCGACGAGTTGAACCGCCCGTTCGTGCGCGGCGGGGCCGCCCGCGGCGGACGCGTCGAGCAGGGCCTGTATTCGGTCGCCCGCCGTACGCCACTGCGCGTCGTCTCGGATCGGCGGGGCCATTCCCTATTCCCCGGTGACGGACTGGGTGGGGGAGTGAAGCAGGTCGAGTGACTTTCCCTTGCCCAGGTACATGTGCACGCCGCACGGCAGACACGGGTCGAAACTGCGCACCGTGCGCATGATGTCGATGCCCTTGAAATGCTCCCTGTCGTTCTCCTCGAAGATGGGCTGGCCCTGGACCGCGTCCTCGTATGGCCCGGGTGTGCCGTAGCTGTCGCGGGGGTTGGCGTTCCACGGCGTCGGCGGATACGGGTGATAGTTCGCGATCTTGCCGTCGCGAATCACCATGTGGTGGCTGAGGACTCCGCGGACCGCCTCGGTGAACCCGCAGCCGATGCCTTCGTCGGGCACCTCGAACTTCTCCCAGGTCTTGGTCCGGCCGGCCCGGATCTCGGTCAACGCCTTCTCCGCGAAGTGCAGGGCGCAGGCGGCCGCGTAGGCCTGGAAGTACGTCCTGGCGCGGTTGCGTTCGAGCGTGTTGCTGCCGTGTTGCGGGATCTTCCACTCGAGTTCGACCGGACCCTTCAGGGCCGTCTTGGGCAGGTTGATCTGCACGCTCTGGCCGGTCGCCTTGACATAGCCGATGTCGACCAGCCCGGCGAGCGCGGTGGACCACAGCCGCGCCAACGGGCCGCCGCCGGTGTCGAGTGCCAGGTGATCCGTGCCGTCGAACCAGCGCGGCGCCATCACCCAGCTGTAGTTGCCGTCGAAGTCGCGTTTCTGCGGCCGGGGATTGGTGTGCTGGTTCCAGGGATGGCGCCGGTCGATCGGATTGCCGAGGGGATCGGTCTTGACGAACATCTCCTGGTCGGTCCAGTCGTCGTAGTACGAGTGGCCCAACAGGATTCGGATGCCGAGGTTGATGTCGACCAGCGAGTGGGTGTGCAGCTTCCCGTCGATCACCACACCGGGCGTGACGAACATCGCGTCGCCCCAACGCTCCATGTCCTTGTACTCGAAGTTGCACACCTCGGGGTCCTGGAACGAGCCCCAGCAGCCCAGCAGCGTGCGGCGCAAGCCGACCTGGTCGTAGCCGGGAAGCGCTTCGTAGAAGAAGTCGAAGAGGTCGTCGTGCATGGGCACGACCTTCTTCATGAACTCGACGTAGCGCATCAGCCGCGTCATGTAGTCGGTCATCAACTGGACCGTCGCGGTGGTACCGATACCGCCGGGATACAGCGTCGACGGATGGACGTGTCGACCCTCCATGAGGCAGAACATCTCTCGCGTCCACCGACTGACCTGCAGGGCCTCGCGGTAGAACTCGCCGGTGAAAGGATTGAGCGCACGCATGATCTCGGCGATCGTGCGGTAGCCGTGCATGTCCGCATGCGGGGCCTGGGTGTTCTCCGCCTTGGCCAGCACACTGGGATTGGTCTCGGAGACCATCTTCTCGCAGTAGTCGACGCCGACCAGGTTCTCCTGGAAGATGTTGTGGTCGAACATGTACTCGGCGGCTTCACCGAGGTTGATCAGCCACTCGCCGAGATGTGGCGGCTTGACACCGTAGGCCATGTTCTGGCAGTAGCACGAGCACGTCGCATGGTTGTCACCGCAGATGCCGCAGATGCGGCTCGTGATGAAGTGCGCGTCGCGAGGATCCTTGCCCTTCATGAAGATCGAGTAACCGCGGAAGATCGACGAGGTGCTGTGGCACTCGACGACCTCGCGATTGTCGAAGTCGATCTTGGTGTAGATGCCGAGGCTACCGACGATCCGGGTGATGGGATCCCACGCCATCTCCACCAGTTGGCCGGGGTCGCGCTTCACGTGTGACGGCTCGGGGATGATGGTTGTCATCGAACTCTTCTCTTTCTTCAGATGAGGAGCGTCACAGGACATTTCGGAGACCGAAAGCACGCCTGCGCGCCCTCCGACGAGCCACACCTACCAGGTGCGGGTCGCTCCGGTCGTGAGTTGCGTGCCGCGATGGCGCCACTTCGGCTCTTTGTCGACGGTGCGGCCGGTGATATGGCGCAGGCTGCGGATCACCGACCCGTACAGGCCCGACGCCGCGGTGGACACCTTGCCACCGGGGGGTTCGTCCATGAACGGCATGAATTTGTCGGGGAATCCGGGCATGGTGCAGCCGATGCATATGCCACCCACGTTCGGGCAGCCGCCGATTCCGTTGATCCAGCCGCGCTTGGGTACGTTGCACTTGACGACCGGACCCCAGCAACCCAGTTTGACAATGCATTTCGGCGATCCGTACTCGGTCGCGAAATCGCCCTGTTCGTAGTACCCGGCTCGGTCACAACCCTCGTGCACGGTTGCGCCGAACAGCCACTGGGGCCGTAGCGCATCGTCGAGGGGGATCATCGGAGCCTGATCCGTGGCCATGTACAGCAGGTAGGTCAGCGTCTCGGCGAGGTTGTCGGGTTGGATCGGACATCCCGGTACGCAGACGATCGGAATGCCGGCCTTGGTCTTCCAGTCCCAGCCGAGGTAGTCCGGGACACCCATGGCGCCGGTGGGATTGCCCGCCATCGCGTGGATGCCGCCGTAGGTGGCGCACGTTCCGACCGCGACGACGGCAGTGGCCTTGGGCGCCAGCCGATCCAGCCACTCGCTGGTGGTCATCGGTTGGCCGGTGGCCGGATCGTTGCCGAATCCGCACCAGTAGCCTTCGGCCTTGATCTTCTCGTTCGGGATGGACCCCTCGACCACCAGAACGAATGGTTCCAGTTCACCCCGGTCGGCCTTGAAGAACCATTCGAGAAAATCGTCGGCGCCACCGTTCGGCCCGCACTCGAAATCGATCAGGGGCCAATGGACGGCGATTCTGGGCAGCCCGGGAAGAGCGCCGAGGGCGATCTCCTCGATGCTGGGCTGGGTGGCGGCAGTCAACGCCACCGAATCTCCGTCACAACTCAATCCGGCGTTGATCCACAGGACGTGGATCAAGGCCTCTTCCGCTTTGACTGCTGCCTCCGTTGGCATAGGTCACAGCTTCCTGGGGGCCGGGCTGGGGCCCTCACGACCGGGAGCCGGGCTGGGGCTCCCAACCTCACGTTGTGCCGCGGCGCCGAATTCCGGCGCTGAGTCTGGGTTTACTCCCGGGGTCGTGTCTTGTCAACGGGTGCCAGGACAGAAGCCGAGTTTGCGCAATCGTCGATCCACTCGTACCACCGCGAGCTACCATCACCGGTGGCGGCCGACATCGCCAGTATCTGCGCGTCGCGATTCAGTGATCGCACGTAATCGCAACATTTTTCAAGATCGAAGCTGACGTACGGCAATAGGTCGATCTTGTTGACGATCACCAGTCCGGCGGCCGCGAACATGTGTGGATACTTCAGCGGCTTGTCGTCGCCCTCCGTCACCGAGATCACGACGACTTTGCTGCGCTCACCTAGATCGAACAGAGCGGGGCAGACGAGGTTGCCGACGTTCTCGATGAACAGAAGCGACCCCGGCTCGGGGTCGAGGGCCTCCAGTGCCCGTTGCACCATGGTGGCGTCGAGATGGCAGCCCGCGCCGGTGTTGACCTGTACGGCCCGCGCTCCCGCGGCCCTGATGCGTTCGGCGTCCAGCAGCGTCTCCTGATCGCCTTCGATGACCGCGACCGGGCGATCCGGGTGCAGATCGCGGATGGCGCGTTCCAGAAGGGTGGTCTTACCGGCGCCCGGCGAGCTGGTGAGGTTGAGCGTCAGGATGTTGCGGGCGGCCAGCCATGCGCGGTTCCGTTCGGCGAGCTCGTCGTTCTTGGCGAGCACCTTCTGCTCGAGCGTGATGGTCTCGGTGTGGACGTGTTCGCCTTCGTGGAGATGGTCATGCTCGTGAGGGTGGAGGTGGGTGTGTCCCGGCGTGGTGATGGTCGCACCGTCGTCGCCGCAGCCGCAGGTCGCGCACATGCTCAACTCACCTCCATCGAGAGAATCCTCAGATCCCGACCGGCGGTCACCTCGACATCGGCACTGCCGCAGGGACACAACAGAATCAGATCGGGTAGTTCGAAGCTTTGGCCGCAGGTGTGACAGCGCGCCGCGCCGGGTTGCACATCGAGGTCCAGGCGCGCGCCGTCGGCGACGGTGCCCGCGGTGGCGAGTTCGAAGCAGAACCGCATAGAGTCCGGTACGACGGCGCACAGCGCGCCGACCTCCAGCTTGACGCAGTGCACCCGGCGTCCCGCGGCGTGCTCGCACACCGCATCGACCACACTCTGCGTTATCGCCATCTCGTGCACGCGGACCCCGTTTCGGCCGGGATGACTTTCACGATAGGCCCCGCGACCCCCCGCAGGGAGCGGACTATTCGACACGCTGCCCACCGCACGGCGTGTCTCCCTTGAGTCGAACAGGTGTTCGTCTACTGTGGGTCGTGTTCGACGGCTAGATGCTGCTGGTCAGGCCGACTTGTCCCGGAACTTGTCGGTGGCTGCCTCTAGCGTCACGGCCAACAGATCGAAACCGATCACCGAACAGCTAGACATCCGAAGGACGGAGAACCCCATGGCGCAGGCACCCGACCGCGAGAAGGCCCTCGAGCTGGCACTCGCGCAGATCGACAAGAACTTCGGCAAGGGGTCGGTGATGCGGCTCGGCGAAGAGGTCCGCCAGCCCATCTCGGTCATCCCGACCGGTTCGATCGCGCTGGACGTGGCCCTCGGCATCGGCGGCCTGCCGCGGGGCAGGGTCATCGAGATCTACGGCCCGGAGTCGTCGGGTAAGACCACCGTCGCGCTGCACGCGGTCGCCAACGCGCAGGCCGCCGGCGGTATCGCGGCATTCATCGACGCCGAGCACGCGCTGGATCCGGAGTACGCCAAGAAGCTCGGGGTGGACACCGACGCGCTGCTGGTCAGCCAGCCCGACACCGGTGAGCAGGCGCTGGAGATCGCCGACATGCTGATCCGTTCGGGCGCGCTGGACATCCTGGTCATCGACTCGGTGGCGGCGCTGGTGCCCCGCGCCGAGATCGAGGGCGAGATGGGCGACAGCCACGTCGGTCTCCAAGCCCGGCTGATGAGCCAGGCGCTGCGGAAGATGACCGGAGCGCTGAGCAACTCGGGCACCACCGCGATCTTCATCAACCAGCTCCGCGAGAAGATCGGGGTGATGTTCGGAAGTCCCGAAACCACCACGGGCGGTAAGGCTTTGAAGTTCTATGCCTCGGTGCGGATGGACGTCAGGCGGATCGAGACCCTCAAGGACGGCACCGACGCGGTCGGTAACCGCACCCGGGTCAAGGTCGTCAAGAACAAGGTCTCCCCGCCGTTCAAGCAGGCCGAGTTCGACATCCTCTACGGCAAGGGCATCAGCAGGGAAGGCTCGCTCATCGACATGGGCGTCGAGCAGGGCTTCATCCGCAAGTCCGGCTCGTGGTTCACCTACGAGGGTGAGCAGCTGGGCCAGGGCAAGGAGAACGCCCGCAACTTCCTGCTCGAGAACGTCGACGTGGCCAACGAGATCGAGAAGAAGATCAAGGAGAAGCTCGGCATTGGCGCCGTGATCACCGATGACTTGAGCGATGGCGTACTGCCCGCCCCGGTCGACTTCTGAGGCCCCTCGCGAGGAGCAGGCGCGTGACGTGTGTCTGCGCCTGCTCACCGTGAGAGCCCGGACCCGGGCCGAACTGACCGCACAGCTGGCCAAACGCGGCTACCGCGACGACGTCAGCGCCAGGGTGCTCGATCGGCTCGAGCAGGTCGGCCTCGTCGACGACGCCGACTTCGCCGAACAGTGGGTCCGCTCCCGGCGTGCCAACGCAGGCAAGGGTCGGCGGGCGTTGATCGCGGAGTTGCGGACCAAGGGCGTCGACGGCGAGCTGATCGAGGCCGCACTGGCCGACGACGAACCGGGCGCCGAACGCGCACGCGCCGAGCAGTTGGTGGCCGACCGGCTGCGCCGCGAGAAGCTGATCGACGGTGAGGACGCCAAATTGGCGCGTCGCCTGGTCGGGATGCTCGCCCGGCGTGGTTACAGCCAGACGATGGCGTTCGATGTCGTCAAGGTCGCCGTGGCCAACGAACGTGAGCGCCGCCAGGTCTAGGGCGCGGCGAGGGTTCGGCAGCCGGATCGCCGGGGCGCACAGCGTGGCGTGGTTGCATTGAAATCGCCGACCGCGTAAGCAGATCGAATGCAGTTATCCGTCAAGCTGGCACCCACTTTCGACTATCCGGTCTTGGAACGGTTCTGGCGGACGGCCGACGACCTCGGCTTCCCGGCGGTGTGGAACTACGACCACTTCTACGGTCTGGTCGATCCCACGACACCGACCCACGAGGGGTGGACCAGTCTCGCCGCGATGGCGGTGGTGGTGCGGCGCGCGCGGATCGGCTGCCTGGTCACCGGTGTCACCTACCGCAATCCGGCGGTGCTGGCGAAGATGGCCGTCACCGTCGACCACATCTCCGGTGGACGGCTGGACTTCGGCATCGGCGCCGGCTGGCACGAAGACGAACACCGCGGATACGGTATCGACTTCCCGTCGCCGGGGCGGCGGGTCGCGATGGTGGACGAGGCGCTCACGGTCATCCGCAGGCTCTGGACAGAGGAGGCCGTCGACTTCACGGGTCGTTTCTTCACGCTGCAGCAGGCGCGCTGCGATCCCAAACCGCTGCAGCGTCCGCATCCGCCGATCGTCGTGGGCGCTTCGCAGCCGAAGATGCTGCGGGTCGCCGCGCGTCACGCCGACGAGTGGAACATGCCGAGCACGGCGCCGCTGGAGACGGAGGCCGTCGAACAGGAAGGCGCACCCGGCTCGAAAGCCGTGTGATCACACCAGTTCCGCGCAGCGGGCGAGCAACTCGTCGTCGGGTGGCTGGTAGAAGGACAGCACGACGTGTTGGCAACCGAGTCGCGAGTATTCGGCGACGGAGTCGAGTTGCGCGTCGACCTGATCCGGGTCTTGCGGGTGCAGGAACAACTGCACGCCCCGCCGGATCGACGCCGGGTCACGGTTTTCCGCTGCGCACGCATCGTCGAGCCCGCTGTTGGCGGCCGCCCATTCCTGCGGCGCCGTGCTCGGCATGTTCCACTCGTCGGCGTGACGCGCGGCGACCCGCAGCATCTTCGGCTGCGAAGCGCCC
>NZ_LZJE01000066.1:0-15683 GCF_001666865.1 Mycobacterium sp. E136 | reverse complement strand
ACAAGTTCGGCCAGGGCGACATGGAGCTGATCTTGAGCGTGCACTCCGACGACGGCGCGCAGAGCCCGGCGGCGCGTGCAGTGGGGGAGGAACTCGTCGCCGAACTGCGGGCCGCGCCCTCGGTCGTCGACGTCACCTCGCTGTGGAACGCGCCGCCGACTGCCGCGCCGGCGCTGGTCAGCGAGGACGGGAAGACCGGGCTGATCGTCGCAGGCATCACCGGCGGTGAGAGCGGTGCGCAGAAGCATGCGAAGGAGATCACCGAGCGGCTCGTACACGACCGCGACGGCGTCAGCGTGCGGGCCGGCGGCGAGGCGATGATCTACGTGCAGATCAACGGGCAGAGCGAAAAAGACCTCTTGAAGATGGAGGCGATCGCGATTCCGTTGTGCTTCCTGGCACTGGTGTGGGTGTTCGGCGGGCTTCTCGCCGCTGCGCTGCCGCTGGCCATCGGCGGTATGGCGATCCTCGGCTCGATGGCGGTGCTGCGCGCGGTCACGTACGTCACCGACGTCTCGATCTTTGCGCTGAACCTCTCGGTGGCCATGGGTCTGGCGCTGGCCATCGACTACACGCTGCTGATCATCAGCAGGTACCGCGACGAGCTCGCCGACGGTGCCGACCGCGAAACCGCGCTGGTGCGCACGATGGCCACCGCGGGACGCACGGTGTTGTTCTCGGCGCTGACGGTCGCGCTGTCGATGGTCGCGATGGTGTTGTTTCCGATGTACTTCCTGAAGTCGTTCGCATACGCGGGGATCGCGGTGGTGACGTTCGCGGCCGTCGCCGCGATCGTCGTGGCGCCCGCGGCGATGGTGCTGCTCGGCGAGCGGCTCGACGCGTTCGATGTGCGTCGCCTCGGCCGCCGCCTGTTTGGCAGGCCGGAGCCGGTGCGCAAGCCCGTGGAGCAGACGTTCTGGTACCGGTGCACGAAAGTCGTGATGCGCCGGTCGATTCCGATCGCGTTGCTGATCGTCACGCTGCTGCTGGTGCTCGGCGCGCCGTTCCTCAATGCGCGGTGGGGCTTTCCCGATGAGCGGGTGCTGCCGCAGTCCGCTTCGGCGCGGCAGGTCGGCGACGATCTGCGCGCCAACTTCGCCGTCGACTCGGCCCGCAATGTCGCGGTCGTCATACCGGACACCCGGGGCGTCACGCCCGCGATGGTCGATCGCTACGCCGCCGAACTCTCTCGTGTCGCCGACGTGTCCTCGGTCTCGGCACCCGGCGGCACCTTCGTCGACGGCAGACCGGTGGGCCCGCCGTCGGCGGCGACGGGCGTCAAGGACGGCAGCGCTTTCCTCACGGTAGCCAGCGCCGCACCGCTTTTCAGCGATGCCTCCGAGGCGCAGCTCGACCGGTTGCAGGCCGTCGGCACGCCCGGCGATGTTCCGGTGCTGCTGACCGGCACCGCGCAGGTGAACCGTGACAGCGCCTCAGCGATCACCACGCGCCTGCCGCTGGTGCTCGGGGTGATCGGAGTCATCACGTTTGTGTTGCTGTTCCTGCTCACCGGAAGCGTCGTGCTGCCGTTGAAGGCGTTGGTGCTCAACGTCTTATCGCTGACCGCCGCGTTCGGCGCGCTGGTGTGGATCTTCCAGGAGGGTCACCTCGGCGCGCTGGGAACCACGCCAACGGGCACCTTGGTGGCGAACATGCCCGTCCTGTTGTTCTGCATCGCGTTCGGGTTGTCGATGGATTATGAGGTGTTCCTGGTCTCGCGGATCCGCGAGTTCTGGCTGCAGTCCGGCGAGGACGGAGCACTTTCGGCGCGCGAACGCAACGACGAGAGCGTCGCGCTCGGCTTGGCGAAGACCGGCCGCGTCGTCACGGCGGCGGCGCTGTTGATGTCGATCTCGTTCGCGGCGTTGATCGCGGCCGAGGTCGCGTTCATGCGGATGTTCGGTGTCGGGTTGACGCTTGCGGTGCTCGCCGACGCGACGCTGGTGCGGATGGGTCTGGTGCCGGCATTCATGCACCTGCTGGGGCGGTGGAACTGGTGGGCGCCCAAGCCGTTGGCGAAATTGCACGAGCGGATCGGTTTGCGCGAGTCGGGCGAACCCGCACCCGCAGCCGCCGGGAGTCCGACCGAACCGGCGGGGACGCGATGAAACGGCGACGCGCGCCGCGCGGATCCGGGGAGCAGCTGCGCGAGGAGATCCTCGACGCGACAACCGACCTGCTGCTCGAGGCCGGCACCGCGAAAGAGGTCTCGATCCGGTCGGTGGCGCAGCGGGTGGGTGTGACCCCGCCGTCGATCTATCTGCACTTCGCCGACAAGGACGCGCTGCTCGACGCGGTGTGCGCGCGGTACTTCGAGAAGCTCGACGAGGAGATGCAGTCCGTGGCGGCCGGGCAGTCCTCGACCATCGAGGTGCTGCGTGCCCAGGGACTGGCGTACGTTCGGTTCGCGATGAAAACCCCTGAGCTGTATCGCATTGCGACGATGGGGGAGAGCCGGCCGGGCAGCGATGTGGACGTGGCGTTGAACAGCTCGGCGTTCGTGCATCTGCGCGCCGCGGTCGAGGGCCTGATCGCGGAGGGAATCTATGCGCCGTGTGATTCGACGGCGATGGCGCTGGAGTTGATGACCGTCGCGCACGGGGTGGCCGCGATGCTGATCTCGAAGCCGTACCTACCGTGGGGTGATGTCGAGGAGTTCGCCGACCGGGTGCTGGCGGCTGTGTGCTTCGGTCAGATCGCCCGAGGCGCCGTCGACCTCGACAGGCCAGCGGAAGCCGTCGCACAGTTGAAAGGGGCGCTACATGTCGGACACGGTCGATAACCCGTTCTTCGCGCGGTTGTGGACGGTGATGTCCACCCACGAGACCGACGCCATCCGGCAACTCCGGCGGGAGAACCTCGCCGGTTTGTCCGGCCGGGTGCTGGAGGTCGGCGCCGGGACCGGGACGAACTTCGAGTTCTACCCCGACACCGTGACCGAGGTGGTGGCCGTCGAGCCCGAGCGCCGGCTGGCCGAACACGCCCAGCGGGCCGCTGCCGCGGCGCGAGTGCCCGTCACCGTCAGCACGGCCACCGTGGAACAGTTCATGGCTTCCGGCAACGAACCGTTCGACGCCGTCGTCTGCTCGCTCGTGCTGTGCTCGATCGAGGACCCGGAGACCGTTCTGCGGCAACTCCATTCGTTGATGCGGCCGGGCGGTGAACTTCGCTACCTCGAGCACATCGCCAGCGCAGACGGCCGCGGGCGGCTGCAGCGGATCGCCGACGCGACGGTGTGGCCGCGGTTGTTCGGCAACTGCCATACGCACCGCCACACCGAGCAGAGCATCGCGGGCGCGGGATTCGATGTCGCAGGGTCGCGGCGGGAGTGGACGATGCCGCGGTGGGTGCCGCTGCCCGTATCCGAATTCGCGATCGGCCGCGCGGTCAAGCCCTAGCGATTTGTGTGCGATAGCGAGCGCTGAGCGCAACAAAACGCACACAAATCGCTACTTAGGCGAGGGCGCGCCGGATCTCCGCGATCACTCGCTCGGGATACTGGGTGAGGTCTAACCACGTAAAGCGCAGGACACTCCACCCGAGCAACGCGATCTTGTTCTGCCGGTTGCGGTCTTTGACGAACACCTCGGCGTCGCTGTGGAATGCCCAGCCGTCGACTTCGATGGCGACTCTCTGCGCGGGGAATGCGACGTCGACCTTGTATCTGTCGACCGGATGGTTGGTGTACCACCCGCCAATACCAGCCTCACGCAACAACTTCGCGAGCAGGCGCTCAGCTGCCGATCGTGCGCCGTCTGACGCTGCCTGTAGCAGTCGTCTGGCGGCCGGCGACCCGTGGCGGCCCCTGTTTCGCAGATGCGCTCGCCACAGGTCGCGCAACTCGACAACGCTCTGCAGTGCTGAATCCATCAACACGACACCATCGCGTTCGCGGATCGCGGCTTCGACGACCGTCAGCGGAATCGCTGTCACTCTCAGCCCTTTGCGTTCAACCACATCCGATGACGCGAGGTCCCGCCTTCGCGTGCGGATTCCCGCGCGGTGTGGATGATGGCTCTCCCTAGGCACCGTCACTTCGACGATGTCGGGCGCAAAGCGGGTCATGCTGTGCCACCATGCGGCCGACAACCCACTGGCCGTCGCTTGTGGGCCGTAACCCCACACGGCTGCCCGTACCCGTGCGGCACCGGTGAACGGCCGATCGTCGACGAAGTACACCCCGGGCGAGCAGCGTCGCCACCGGCCAGCGCGAACTCGTCTACCGATTGCGTGTCTGCTCAGGCCGCATCGCTCGGCCTGCGCAAGCGTGATGACTCCGTCGTGCCGCCGCAGATGATCTTCGAGCACGTTGGAAAGGACGCCGTAGGACCACGTTCGGTTCCGCAGTCTGCGATTTGTGTGCGTTCACGAGCGGTGAGCGCAACAAAACGCACACAAATCGCTCAGCCGAGCAGGGCAGGAAGCCGCTGCAACAGGTTCGGCAGTGCGTTCGCCGCCGTCTCGCGCACGGACGCCGTCGCGGAATCCGACAGCGGTGTGCGTTCCGGGTTGACCTCGATGACCGGGATGCCGTTGGCCAGCGCGATCTCGGGCAGGCCCGCGGCGGGATAGACGATCGACGAGGTGCCGACGACGATCACCAGGTCGGCGCCGCTGACCGCCTCGACCGACCGCTGCCAGGCGTCCTCCGGCAGCGCCTCGCCGAACCAGACCACATTTGGCCTGATGAGCCCTCCGCATACGCACCGCGGCGGGTCAACGGTCTCCACCGGTTCCGGCATGGCCGGCAGTTCGCCGGAGTACGCCCCCTGACAGTGGTCGCAGCGGAACTCGAACAGGCTTCCGTGCACGTGGTAGACCTTCTTGCTGCCCGCGCGCTCATGCAGGTCGTCGACGTTCTGGGTGACGACGTGCACGTCGGCGTAGTCCTGCCAGGCGGCCACCGCCAGGTGTCCGTTGTTCGGTTGCACCCCGCTCATCATGTAGTGGCGCCACAGGTACCACGCCCACACCTTCTCGGGGTGGGCTCGCCACCCCTCCGAACTGGAGATTTCGTAGGGGTCTACCTTCGCCCACAGCCCGGTTTCGGCGTCGCGGAAGGTCGGCACCCCGCTCTCGGCCGAGATACCCGCACCGCTGAGGACCGTTACCTGCACATGACCAAACTAGCCCGTGTGGGCGATACTAGGCACGTGGCCAACTTGGGGGATTGGGTACGCATCGACCAGCGCTCTTCCGGCGCCCTGTTCGACCAGCTCAGAACGCAGATCATCGATGGCGTGCGCGACGGCAGGCTGCCGCCGGGTACCCGGCTGCCGACGGTGCGCGAGCTGGCGCGCCAGCTCGGTCTCGCGGTGAACACCGTGGCCCGTGCCTACCGCGAATTGGAGTCGGCGGGAATCCTCGAAACCCGCGGCCGCTTCGGCACATTCGTCGCGCATGAGGATCCGGCCGACGCCGCGATGGCCACGGCCGCCAACACGTTCGTATCGGCGGCCAAGTCGCTCGGGGTGGGCAAGGACGATGCGCTGCGGTATGTGGAGACGGCGTTCGGGTAGCGGGTGCTCACCCGAATTCGAGGACGGTGAAGACCGGTCGCACGGAGTCGAACCACGGGAGCCGCTGAGCGCTCCACATCAGCGCGTTGAGCACCCTGCCCCGTCCCGGCGGCAGCGCCACGTCGTGCACCGCGCGGATCCCGGGGATGTCGTTGACGAGGTCGGCGACCTGCGACGGTGTCATGTGGAACGGCATCGGCGGGACGCGGTAGCCCAGCGACGGCCGCAACAGGCCGCTGCTGATCGCGCGGGCGAACCACGCCGGCGGCAGTTCGAACATCATCTGCCCGCCGGGGAAGCGGGCCGCGCACTCACGGATCAGGCCGAGCGCCTCCTCCGGCTGCAGGTACATCAGCAGCCCTTCGGCGGTGATGAATACCCCGTGCTCGGTGTCGACGTGGTCCATCCAGCTGTAGTCCAGCGCCGACTGGGCCAGCATGCGCACGCGATCAGAGGGCGGCAGCAATCGGCGGCGCAACTCGATGACGGGCGGCAGATCGACCGTGACCCAACGAAATTCGTGCCCGACCTCGCCGGTGTCGAGCCGGTAGAAGCTGGTCTGGAGGCCCTCGGCGAGCGCCACGACCGTGGCGCGGGGATGGTCGCCGAGGTAGCGCCGGGTCTCGCGGTCGAAGCCCTGGGCACGCACCGCCATGTCCTGGCGGCGGGACAGCCCGAACTTCGCGAAGTCGAAGTCGATGGAATCGACGAGCTGAATCGCCATCGGATCGTCGATCAGTCCGTCCGGGCGGGCGGCCTCCGTCGCTCGCACCTTCAGCGTCATCAACGCGGTTTCGGAGACACCGGTCAGCATGGTCGCGTCGGCCCTGGCGGGCGAGTCATTCGGTTCGGAGCTCACGGCCTCGAATCTACCTAGCGCAGGACCTTGTCCAGCGTCCTCAGGTTTCTGGTGGTGGTCGACGACTTGTAGCGCTTTTTGCCCATCGTCTTGCCGATGGTGGTGTCCAGCGTCGCGGTCTTGGGCACCTGCCAGTAGATGACCCCGTCACCGCGTTCGATCTTCTCCTGAGCCGGGGCGTCCTTCGCCAGGTCGGCGAGTTCGTCGAGCACCTGCTCGTCGGTCACGAACGTGACATAGGAGTGGTGGTCGGGCACTTCGCGCTCGAACGGATAGGCGCGCGAGATCGCCGCCACCGTGTCGATCGGGTAGGCCAGCACCCAGGCGTCGTAGCCGAAGGAGTCGCGCAGCGCCTTCTCGGCCCTCTTCCGTACCGTATCGACGCTTGAACCGCTGTCGAAGAGTACGTTGCCGCTGGCGAGAATGGTTCGCACCGAACAGAATCCGGCGTCTTCGAGAGCCTTCGCGACGTCGGCCATCTTGAGGTTGACGCCGCCGACGTTGACGCCGCGCAGGAACGCGGCATAGCGCGTCATCAGCCGAACTCCAGCAGGGTGTGGCTGGGCCGGCCGTGGCGCAGGAAGCCGACGCGGTCCCACGCAGCCGATGCCAGCACCTTGTAAGCGCCCCGCCCGGGCGGCAGGGGGACATCGTGGGCCGCGCGCACACCCGGGATACGCCCGGCAAGTTCGACGGCCTCGTCCGGGCTGAGCCCGAACGGCATCGGCGGGGTGACGTAGCGATCGGAGAGTTTCAGCTTGCCGCGCACGGTGCGCCGGCTGAACCACGGCGGGACGGAGTCGAACATCAACCGCCCGCCGGGGAAGCGGGCCGCGCAGTCGCGGATCAGGTTCAACGCGACATCGGGATCGAGATACATCAGCAGCCCCTCGGTGGTGATGAAGACGCCGTTCGACGCGTCGACGCGGTCCATCCAACTGCGGTCCAACGCCGACTGTGCCAGCGTTACGATCCGATCCTCGCGTGGCAACAACTGCTCGCGCAAGGCGATGACGGGTGGCAGATCGACGGAGTACCAAGTCAATTCGTCGGTGACGCCGTGCCGCTGCAATCGCCAGAAACTGGTCTGCAGACCTTCGGCGAGCGCGACCACCGATGCCTTCGGATGCTCGCTCAGGTACTCGCGCGTGGCGGTGTCGAAAGCGAGGGCGCGCAGCGCATGTGCCTGTTTGGGTTTGCCGAACTTGCCGTAGTCGTAGTCGATCGTGTCCAGCAGCGTGACCGCCCACGGGTCGCGGATGACGCCGTCGGATCGCTTGGCCTCGCTTGCGCGGTAGTACAGCGTCCACAGTGCGGTCGCCGATACGCCCTCGAGAACGCCGCCGTCGATTCGCGATGCAGGACCGGTCACATCTCGATGGTAGAGACGTAGGCTCTTGGCATGGGACGCCATGTGTTCGACGACAAGCTTCTCGCATTGATCGGGGGAAACTCGCTGGGCGTGCTGGCGACTCTGAAGCGCGACGGGCGCCCTCAACTGTCGAACGTGTCGTATTACTTCGACCCGCGCGCACTGACCATCCAGGTGTCGATCACCGAACCGCGGGCGAAGACCCGCAACCTGCGGCGTGATCCCCGTGCGTCGCTTCACGTCAGCTCGGACGACGGCTGGTCGTATGCCGTCGCCGAGGGTGACGCGATCCTGACGCCGCCCGCCGCGAGGCCCGACGACGACACCGTCGAGGCGCTGATCACGTTGTACCGCAACATCGCCGGTGAGCATCCCGACTGGGACGACTACCGGCGCGCGATGGTCGACGACCGCCGGGTGGTGATGACGCTGCCGATCAGCCACGTCTACGGGATGCCGCCCGGTAAGCGCTGAAAAGCAGGCGACGGCCCACCGATCGAGGGGCTAAGCTCCCGTCATGGCTGAAGAACCGGAAGACGACACCAAGCGCAGGTTCCGGGAAGCGCTGGAGCGCAAGAAGGCCAAGGCGGCCGGCGGGGGTGACCACAAGGACGGCGGAGCCAAGCAGCCGCGGGCGCACGGCCCGGTCGAGCATCGCCGGGAGTTCCGGCGCAAGAGCGGCTAACCCCCACGAGTGCGCGCTTCGCGCACGAGGATCGCCGCCAGGCAGATGCCGGCGAGCACGGCCACTGCCACCGCGAAACTCACACCCGCCGTGCGTAATCCCCACTGCTGGGCGGCCAGGCCCTCGCCGACGACGGGCACCGAGATCGCCACGTAGCCGATGACGAAGAACGTGGAGTTGACCTCCGCGCGTCGGTCGGCCGGGCTGCGTTCGGAGATCGCCGCCAAGCCACGGCTGAAGCTCATACCCTGCCCGATGCCCGACACGACGGCCGCCGCGATCAGCCCGATCAGCGACGAGAGTTGCAGTGCCACAGCCAGAGTCGCCATGCCGACCACCAGGATTGCGCAGCCGACCGCCAGCGCCCGCTGCGGCGCCATGGTGTTGGTGACGATCTGCGTCAGGGCGGAGGCGGCGAAGATCGAACCGGCGATCAGGCCGGCGACCGCCTGGTTGTCGACGCCGACGACTTCGGTCACGAAGGACGGAGCCACCGCGGCGAACAGACCCGTCACCGCGAACCCTGCGAATCCGGCGATCGCGGCGAGGATGAACACCGAACGCACCTCGGGCGGCACCGAGAGCCGCTGCAGGGCGATCCGCCCCGACCGCGGTGACGTCTCCGGTACCAGCAGCACCGCCACGCCCGCCAGTGCCGCCAGGGCAATGTGCACGATGAAGCTCAGGTGCAGCGGCTGCGGCGCGTATTCGACGAGCACACCGGCCATCATCGGGCCGGCGCCGAGCCCACCGATGTTGGCGACGGTCGCGACCGCGGCCGCCCGCGTGCGCCACCGTGGCGGAGCGGCCTCGACGACGGCCGCGGTGGCGGTCCCGGTGAAGACCCCCGCCGACAGCCCGGAGAACACGCGGCCGACGAGCAGCAGCGGTACCGAATCCGCGGCGAGGAAAACCCCGGTACTGATCAACGCGGCGACCACGCCGCCAAGGAGCACCGGCCGCCTGCCGATCGCGTCCGACCACCGGCCGAACGCCAGCAGCGCGAACAGCACGCCGCCCGCGTAGGCCGCGTACACGACGGTGGTGGTCAGCACCGAGAAATGCATCTGCTCGCCGTAGAGGGCGTACATCGGCGTCGGCATCGTGGTGCCGAGCATGATCGCGGCGAACGCGTATGCCAGCAGGCCGAAGGCCAGGCGGTGGGCGGTTGTGGCGGGGCCCGCCGGGGCGGCGTCGAGCATGTCTGTTGATAACCACCCCCGCGGGTGCCCTAATCCCCGTCAGGTCAGTGTGTGACCGCTTTCTCCGCGCCGATGCCGGTCAGTGAGCGCACCTCGAACTCGGCGTTGATGTCCGGGTCGCCCCGGTCGGACGAGGTCAGGGTGCCGATCGCCCCGAGCGCGAACGCCAGTGGAATCGACACGATGCCGGGATTGGCCAGGGGGAACCACGCGAAATCGACGCTGGACAGCATCGCGGTCTTCGAGCCCGACACGGCGGGGGAGAAGACGATCAGCACGATCGTCGAGATCAGGCCGCCGTACATGCTCCACAATGCGCCGCGCGTATTGAAGCGCGGCCAGTACAGCGAATACAGGATGGTCGGCAGGTTGGCCGCGGCCGCCACCGCGAACGCGAGAGCCACCAGGAACGCGATGTTCTGCTCGGCCGCCAGGATGCCGAGGCCGATCGCGAACACGCCCAGCACCACGACCGTGATCCGCGAGACCCGCACCTGTTCGTCCTCGCTGACCCCGTGGCTCTTCATCACGCTGGCGTAGATGTCGTGCGCGAAGGACGTCGCCGCGGTAATGGTCAGGCCGGCAACCACCGCGAGGATGGTCGCGAACGCGACCGCCGAGATGATGCCGAGCAGGATGACCCCGCCGAGCTGGAACGCCAGCAGCGGCGCGGCCGAGTTCTGGCCACCCGGGGCGGCCAGGATGGTGTCGGGTCCGACGAGCGCGGCGGCGCCGTACCCGAGTGCAAGGGTGAACAGATAGAACGCGCCGATGAGCGCGATCGCCCACACCACCGAACGGCGTGCCTCCTTGGCGGTCGGCACGGTGTAGAACCGCATCAACACGTGCGGCAGACCCGCGGTGCCGAGCACCAGCGCCAGCGCCAGCGAGATGAAGTTGATCTGCGATGTCAGCGAGGCGCCGTACTGGGCGCCGGGCGCCAGAACGTCGCGGGCGGCGACCGCCTCGTTGGACGAGCCGGACACCGCGGACTGCGCGGCGCCGAGGATCTCGGAGAAGTTGGCGCCGAACTTGGCGAGCACCCACACCGTCATCAGCGCCGCGCCGCCGATCAGCAACACGGCCTTGATGATCTGCACCCAGGTCGTGCCCTTCATGCCGCCGATCAGCACGTAGACGATCATCAGCACGCCGACGACGGCGATGACGAGGGCCTGGCCGAGGTCGCTGTTGACGTTGAGCAGCAGTGCGACGAGCCCGCCGGCGCCGGCCATCTGTGCCAGCAGGTAGAACAGGCAGACAGCCAGTGTCGTCGTGGCCGCGGCAAGCCGTACCGGGCGCTGTCGCAGCCGGAAACTCAGCACATCGGCCATCGTGAATTTGCCTGCGTTGCGCAGCAATTCAGCGACCAGCAGCAGCGCGACCAGCCAGGCCACCAGGAAGCCGATCGAGTAGAGGAAGCCGTCGTACCCGTACACCGCGATGGCGCCGGCGATGCCGAGGAAGCTGGCGGCCGACAGATAGTCACCGGAGATCGCGATGCCGTTCTGCGGACCGGTGAACGACCGCCCGGCGGTGAAGAACTCGGCGGCGGTCGCGTTGCGCTTGCTCGCACGGATCACGATGTAGAGCGTCACCGCGACGAACAGCGCGAAGATGCCGATGTTGGCGACGGGATTGCCGACGGCTGAGTCGGCGGCCAGCAGGGTGCTCATGCGGCGCCACCCTCCAGCTTGGTGCGGATGGCCTCGGCCCGCGGGTCCAGCTCCCGGTTGGCGAAGCGCACGTAAATCCCGGTGATGACGAAGGTGGAGACGAACTGCCCGAGGCCGATCAGCAGGCCGACGTTGATGTCGCCCCACACCTTGGTCGCCATGAAGTCGTGGGCGAATGCGCCCAGGACCACGTACGCCGAATACCAGACGAGAAACAGCGCGCTCATCGGAAAGATGAAGCGTCGCAACCTGCTCCGTAGCTCCTGGAATTCAGGACTGGCCTGCACGGCGCGATATTCCTCGCCACTGATCGGAGTGTCCAAGGACGATCGGTGGATTTCGGGCACGGGCGACTCCTCATCCTCGATATCGGCGAGCGCAACGGTTTCGCAGTCGTCAAGAACTCTTGTCCACGAATAGTGGTGGGTTCATCCGACACGCCGCAGGAGGTAGCAACGACTGACCGGCGCACCGAGAGTGGCTGTCAATGGGGATCGGCCTGTTCTGTGCAAGACAGCACGGGGTGATGCTCGTCGCGGGCGCCGAAAGCGCGAGACGATCAATCGGCGCTATGAGGTTGCGCCGTCACACCATCGAGCGTTCCGCGTCGCGAGCGGCACGCTTCTCTTCGTAGTGTTTTGCCTTCGCGTCGAGCGCGGCGAGGAAGAACGAGAGTTCCTCGCGCGCCTGTTCGCCGGCCGACCCGAAGTCGGTGCGCTCGAAGACCCGCCAAAATCGCAGCACCGGTTGAATAACCGCGTCGTGGTGCAGACGGAGATCGTAGATGCCGGCCTTTGCGATGGTGATGGCGTTCTTCGCGTAGTCCGTCATGCCCTGGCCCGGCATTTGAAATCCGATGACTTCGTCACGAACTGTTTTCATTGCCGCGTCAGGGGCTATGTCGAACGCAGCGTTCATCAGATTTCGGTAGAAGATCATGTGCAGGTTCTCGTCGGTCGATATACGCGCGAGCAACTGCTCCGCGAGCGGACAGCCAGTTGCGCGCCCCGTGTTGCGGTGCGCAATTCGAGTGGCGAGTTCTTGGAAGGAGACATAGGCCAAAGCCTGCAGCGCGGTTTTGTCTCCACTGTCATAACCCGCGACCATGTGCTCCATGCGCAGAGCTTCCAATCGAACGGGATCCACTCCGCGTGTGACGATGAGATAGTCCCGAATCGCGATCGCATGCCGAGCCTCCTCGGCAGTCCAGCGGCCGACCCACTGCCCCCAGGCCCCGTCACGGCCGAAGCGGGTGGCGATCTCACGGTGATAAGAGGGCAAATTGTCTTCAGTAAGCAAATTGACGATCATGGCCGTCTGCGCGACCGGGTCGAGCGGTGAATCTTCGGGCTGCCAATCAGTCCCGCCCAGAAAGGAAAAGTCACGCCCGCGTGACCAGGGCACGTAATCGTGCGGCTGCCAGTCCCTTGCGGCGCTGAGGTGGCGGTCGAGGTTGGCTGCGACCACGGGTTCCAGTTCGGACAGCACAGCGATCTGCGAATCTGTCACGGTAGCTACGCTAGCGTAACCTACGAGGCCGTAAGTGCGGTTTCCGCAGAGTTTTATGAGTAAGATCTCCACCGCGCAGCCTTACCTTGGCTCTATCGAGACGCTGCAGCCAGTTCAGGATCCGGCGACCGGCGAGCTGCTCGTGTTCAACTCCTTTGCGTTGTTGGTCGGGATGCTGCTCGATCAACAGGTGCAGGGAATCAAGGTGCCAGAAGGGGACCAGTTCTACTATTGGATCAGTTCAAATCCTCGTGCTGGTGTGTGCCGTGTGCGACTATGCAGCCAGACGGAGGAGCGGTTATGGGCGGCGACAAGCGGCTTGCACATCTGGTGCTTCATACAACGCAACTTCCGGTGATGAGGGACTGGTACTTGAGAGTCCTCGACGCCCACATCGTGTACGAGAACGAGTTTCTGTCGTTTATGACCTTCGACGAGGAACACCACCGCCTCGGCCTCGTTCAGCTGCCAGCCTCCGCCACTCCTCGTAACTCGATGACCGTTGGTCTGGCGCATTCGGCGTACACCTTTGCGAACTTGGAGAGCCTTCTCGGGAAGTACGAAGAATTGAAGGATGCGGGAATTCAGCCTCACGTACCGGTGCAGCATGGGCCGACGACGTCCCTGTACTACCGGGATCCCGATGGCAATATGGTCGAACTGCAGATCGACAACATGACGCCCGACGAAGCCACGGCTTATCTCGGCGGGGATGAGTACCGCCGCGACCCGTTCGGCCCGTCGTTCGATCCAGGCGCGATGCTGGCCGCACTCCGATCCGGCACCCCGGAATCCGGGTTGACCACCAGAGCGTGGGCGCTGACATGTCCGCAGCGGAATGTCCCGCAACTCCTGATGACCTAGACCCCCAATCTCGTCCAGACCCTAGACTGCCCACGTGCCGAAACTGCAGCTAGTTCAAGAGCCGGCGGCCGACGAGCTGCTGGAGTCCAACCCGTTCGCGCTGTTGGTCGGGATGCTGCTCGATCAGCAGTACCCGATGGAGGCTGCGTTCGCCGGACCGAAGAAGATCGCCGACCGTCTCGGTGGTTTCGACGTCCGCGAGATCGCCGACTACGACCCCGAGAAGTTCGCCGATTTATGCGCGAAAACGCCTGCCATACACCGGTTTCCAGGTTCGATGGCGAAACGTGTTCAGGCGCTGGCGCAGTTGATCGTCGATCGCTACGACGGCGATGCGGCCGCGTTGTGGACCGCCAACGACCCGGACGGCGCCGAGGTGTTGCGTCGTCTCAAGGCACTTCCGGGGTTCGGTGAGCAGAAGGCGAAGATCTTTCTGGCGCTGCTCGGAAAGCAGTACGGCGTGACTCCGCAGGGCTGGCGGAAGGCGGCCGGCGACTATGGCAAGGCCGGGTCGTTCCTGTCGGTGGCCGACGTGGTCGACGCGGGTTCGTTGGAGAAGGTGCGGTCGTACAAGAAGCAGGCGAAGGCGGCCGCGAAGGCAACCAAGGCCGCCAAGGCCTGAGCGGGCTAGGAGTTGGCGACCGCGGAGTCCTCGGCGTCCAGCCGCGCCAGCGTCTTGATGACCCCGGCGACGACGTGGCCGGTGGAGGTCCCGGTGTCGATGCCCTCCGTGAGCGTGCGCAGCCGCAGGCCGCGGTCACAGAGTTCGGCGACGGTGCGGATGACGTCGGCGCCGGTGCGGCCGAGCCGGTCGAGCGCGACGACGACGATGGTGTCGCCCGAGCGGGCATAGCTCAGCATCGCGTGCAGTCCCGCGCCGATGCGGTCGGCGGAGTCGGAGAGCCGGTCGGTGAACACCCGCCGAGGGTCGACTCCAGCAGCGTTGAGCGCCGCGAGCTGACCCTCGAGGCCCTGCTCGGCGGCGCTTGCTGTGGCGTAGCCCAGCGTGCAGGTCACGTCCACAAGGTCTCACGAAGTCGGTCGCCTCGAAACAGCTGCCGTGATGTTTGCGCCGAACCGTTACCGGACCTCGACATCCGAGAGATGAAGTAGCGCATTACGCATGGTGCAGGCCCCCAAGCGGCGCACACTTCTCGGCATGGCTGACGAAGTCCTGGACCCGGTCCGAGGGATTGACTTGGAAGTGCTCGACGAGGGCACGACCACGTCTCGGCATCCGGCGCCGCTGCTCTTCATCCACGGCGCCTGGCATGCCGCATGGTGCTGGGCGAACTTCGTGGAGTACTTCGCCGAGAACGGTTATCGCGCAGTGGCGGTGAGCCTTCGCGGGCACGGTGGCAGTGCAGTGCCGAAGAGATTCAGGTTCTGTTCGCTGGCCGATTATGTCGACGATGTCGGAAGCGTCATCGCGCAATTGCCCGCTGCGCCAGTTCTCATCGGCCACTCGATGGGCGGGTTCATCGTGCAGAAGTATCTGGAGCGCAACGACGCACCGGCCGCTGTGCTGATCGCGTCCGCCTCCGTCCACGGCAGCCGCGACTTCGCGCAGCGTCTGATGCGGCGCCATCCGTGGCTGATGGTCAGAAACACGATCACCGGGGACGGTGCCTACGGTTTCAACACGCCGAACATCGCTCGCGCATTGTTCTATTCACAGAACACCACCGAGGCGGACGTGGCCCGCTACGCGGCGCTGGTGGGCAACGAAAGCCTGCGGGTCGCCTTCGACACCTTCCGGCCGATCGCCAGCCCCGAGAGCGTGACGACACCCGTTCTGGTTCTCGGCGCGGAACTCGACGGCGCGATCACCCGCGAAGAGGTCGACGCGACCGCGACGGCGTATGGCGGGCAGGCCGAGATCTTCCCGGACATGGGGCACAACATGATGCTCGAACCGGGTTGGACGGAGGTGGCAGGCCACATCGACGCGTGGCTCACCGCTCGCGGCTTGTGAGCGGATCGCCGTCGAAGCGCTC